>NZ_JAMYOG010000016.1:0-129047 GCF_040319725.1 Mesorhizobium sp. M0894
TCTGCGCCAGCGCCTCGTCGAAGGACGCGGTCTGGTAGAGCGACTTGATCTCGTGGCTGTTGGCAAAGACGATATCGACGGTGCCCGAGCGCATCAGGTCGAGGAATTCGTCGCGGTAGCGGTCGACGCAGAACGAGTCCGACAATGTCATCGACACTTCGCGCCCGGCGGCATGGGCGAACTTCGCCGTCTGCCGGAACGCTTCCTTGGCGCGCGGCGGGTCCCACAGATAGCCCTCGAAATAGGTGACGGCGGCGCCCGACGCCTTGTCGGCCTCAACATCCTCCGGGCCGAGCTCGACGCAGGCGCCGAGATAGGTGTTCATCGAGCGCTCGCCGTCCGGCGTGACGAAGATCATCGAGCGCGCCGTCGGCGGTTCGCCATCGAGCGGCCTGGTGTCGAAGGCGACGCCCTGGGCATGCATGTCATGCGCGTAGATTTTGCCGAGCGCGTCGTTGGAGACCTTGCCGAAGAAAGCGGCGCGACCGCCGAAGGAGGCGACGCCCGCCGCCGTGTTGCCGGCGCTGCCGCCCGAGGCTTCGATGGCCGGGCCCATGCGGCTGTAGAGCAGTTCGGCGCGCCTCGTGTCGATCAAATTCATCGCGCCCTTGATGATGCCGTTGGTTTCCAGGAACGCCTCATCGCACTGGGCGATGATGTCGACGATGGCATTTCCGATACAAAGCACGTCATAGTCCGGCATCAATTCATGTCTCCGCCAAAAACCCACCGGCTTTCTGCCATGCCGGGCGCGGGCGGGTCTAGCTGTTTGATGCGGCTTTGCCTAGTCGACAATGCGGCGATCCGACGAATGTCAGCATAGCCACCATCGTTGGATGGCGGCCGAAGCATTTCTCGCGTGCCTGGCTTACAAGCATGGCTGAGATGAGCGATTCCCAGAGGTGCCCGCCGGCCATGTCTATGAAAACCGACACCAGGATCGAGCTGGTGCTGCTCGTCATATTGGCGGTGCTCTGGGGTGCATCCTACAGCTTCATCAAGATCGGCGTAGCGACGATCCCGCCGGTGACGCTGATCGCCGCGCGAACCCTGATCGCGGGTGGCATCCTGCTTGCCCTGATCCGCTGGCGCGGGCTGACCTTGCCGGGTGATGCCACAAGCTGGCGCCGGTTTGCATTCCAGGCATGCCTGAACAGCGTCGTGCCGTTCACGCTGATCGCTTGGGCCGAGCGCTCGCTGGATGCCGGGCTGGCCACGATCCTGAATGCAACCTCGCCGATCTTCACCTTCTTGCTGACCGCCCTCATCACCCGCCACGAACCGGCGACCATGCGCAAGCTGTTCGGTGTCGCGGCGGGAATAGCCGGAATATGCCTCGTTGTCGGCGCCCCGGCGCTAGGCGGCCTCGGACAGCAATTGTTGCCGCAACTTGCCGTGGTCGCGGCGACGATCTGCTATGCCGGCGCGGCCGTTTTCGGCCGCGGCTTCAGGGGGCTCGACCCGATGGTGCCGGCCGCCGGTTCGATGCTCTGCGGCGCCGCGATGCTGATCCCCTTGAGCCTTGCGTTCGACCAGCCATGGACCTTGGCGCCGTCGACAGCTTCGATCCTTGCGCTGCTCGGGCTTTCGGTGTTTTCAACCGCGCTGGCCTTTTGCATCTATTTCCGTCTCCTCCACACGCTGGGCTCCGTCGGCACCACCTCGCAAGCCTATCTGCGGGTGCCGATCGGCGTTGCTATCGGAGCCGTGTTCCTTGGCGAAAGCCTTGGTCCGAGCGCGTGGTGGGGAATGGCCCTGGTCGTCGTCGGCGTGGCGGCGATGACCATTCCCCAGGCGAAGGTCGCGCGCTAGGGCGCTTGCAGCCTACGCTGTCTCCGCCTATTCGGAGATATCAGCCACGGGCATGTTTGACATGGAATTGGAAACGCCGTGATCCTCGACGCCGCCCGCGCCGCCTTGAGCCGGCTGTTCTCGCCCGAATTCCGTTCCGTGTTCGTGAAGACGCTGGGGCTGACCTTGCTGACGCTGGCGGCACTTTGGTTCGGGATCAAGGGCCTGTTCGACTGGCTGGCCTGGCCATGGATCGATGCATGGCTGCCCAGCCTGCCCTCCTGGGCCGGATGGCTGGGCGCCGTCGTCGCCGGCATCGGCCTTGCGCTGGGCTTGGCGCTGCTCATCGCGCCGGTGACGGCGATCATCGCTGGCCTGTTCCTCGACGACGTCGCCGAAGTCGTCGAGCGCACCGACTATCCCAACGATCCGCCCGGCCGCGCAGTGCCGGCGCTGCGCTCGCTGGTGCTGGCGATCAGGTTCTTCGGCGTCGTCATCCTCGGCAACATCGTCGCCCTGCTGCTTCTGCTGGTGCCAGGCATCAATATCGCCGCCTTCTTCGTCGTCAACGGTTATCTGCTCGGGCGCGAGTTCTTCGAGTTCGCCGCCATGCGTTTTCGCCCGGAGGCCGAGGCCAAGGCGCTGCGCAGGAAGCACGCGGTCACCGTGTTCCTGGCCGGGCTGGTTGTCGCCGCCTTCCTCGCCGTGCCGCTGCTCAACCTTCTGACGCCGCTGTTCGCCGCCGCCATGATGGTGCACCTGCACAAGGCGATCTCGGCGCGGGATGATGCTTAGCGCAGCAGAAAGCCGCGCCCCAGTTCGTCGTCGTCCTCGACAATGAATTCGGCCCGCCCTGAGTAGTAAGCGCGGCCGCCGACGCGGGCGATGATGGCGTCATGCGGCCCGGCTTTGGCCGTGCGTACGACCGCGCCGGAAAAGCGCGAGCCGGCGATGCTCTCGAACAGCCGTGTCCGGCCAATCTCGATCTGGCCCTTGGCGTGCATGGCCGCCAGCCGCGCGGTGACGCCCGAGCCGGTCGGCGAACGGTCAACCTCGGCCTCGGCGAAAACGCAGATGTTTTTGGTCGGCGTGTCGGAGAACGCATCCTGTCCGTCGGTCAGGATGGTGCCGTAGAGAAAGGCGAGATCGGCATGGTCGGGATGCGACAGCGGAAATTCGGCCTTGAGCTTATTGGTCAGCGCCGTCGCTGCATCGACGAAATCGCGCACCCGGTTCCTGCCGAATTCCAGCCCGAACTGGCGGCAGTCGGCCAGCGCATAGAAGGCGCCGCCATAGGCGATGTCGAAGCCGACTGCGCCGTAGCCCGGCAGCTCGATCCGCTGGTCGCGGGCAAACAGAAACGCCGGCACGCTTTCGAATGACACCGCACCGGCCTTGCCATCCCTTACCTCGACCGCAGCCGAAATCAGCCCGCATGGCGCTTCGATATTGACCGTCGTCATCGGCTCGCGTGGCGCCACCAGCCGCTCGTCGACGGCATAGCGGCCGAGCGCGACGATGGCGTGGCCGCACATCGTCGAATAGCCTTCATTGTGTATGAACAGCACCGCGAGGTCGGCGCCCGGCAGGTCAGGCTCCACCAGCAGCGCGCCATACATGTCGTAATGGCCGCGCGGCTCGAACATCAGGATCTTTCTGAGATGATCGAGATGGTCGCGCACATAGGCACGCCTTTCGAGAATCGTGCCCTTGGGAATGTCGGGGTAGCCGCCGGTGACGATCCGCAGTGGCTCGCCGCCGGTGTGCATGTCGACGACGGTGAGCGTCATTCGCCGGGGCCTACCTAGGCTGAAGATTTGGCAAACAGCGCCTGCAGCTTGCCGAACGGCATGGCGGCGCGGGTGAAGCCGAACGTGCCGTCCTGCTGGATCTCGCGCGCCGCGGTCTCCAGCATGCCGAAGGCGAAATTGGTGAGCCATGGGCCGAGCGAGACGCGCTTTACCCCCGCCATGGCTAGGTCGGCGATGGTGAAGCCAGGCCTGGCCATGACGTTGACCGGCCTAGTCAGCGCCGAGCAGACGGTCCGCACCGTCTCGATGTCGCTCAGCCCTGGTGCATAGAGCACGTCGGCGCCGGCTTTCTCGAACGCCTGCAGCCGCTTGATCGTATCGTCGAGGTCGGGCTTGCCCCACAGGAAATTCTCGGCCCGCGCGGTGAAGACGAAATCGCGTTTCAGCGCCCGTGCCGCTTCCGCCGCCGCCGCGACGCGCTCGACCGCATGCGAAAAATCATAGATCGGCTTGTCGGGCTCGCCGGTATGGTCCTCGATCGAGCAGCCGGCGAGGCCAGCCGCCTCGGCGGCGAAGATCGTCTCGCCGGCACTTGTCGCGCTGTCGCCCTTGCCCTTTTCGAGATCCGCCGAAACCGGCAGCCCGGTCGCCGCCGACACTTCACGGCAATGGTGGATCATCGCCTCGAACGTCACCGCGCCATCGGGCAGGCCGCGCGAAAAGGCAAAACCGGCGCTGGTCGTCGCCAGCGCCTTGAAGCCGAACGAGGCCAAAAGCTTGGTCGTGCCGACGTCCCAGGAATTGGCCATGACGAAGATCGAGGCATGCAGGTCGCGAAAAATCTTGCCCTTATCCATGGATGCTCCCCTCCAGTGCAGAATGTGAGGCAAATTCTAGCCCGGCGGAACGCGCCGGGCAAACAAATGCGGTTGGCTCAGAAGCGTTTGGCGTTCTCTTCTGCCAATCGGTCCAGCGCGTCGGAATCCTTGACGTAGTGCGAAGCGTTTTTGTCCCAATGATAGGTGACGGAAATGTTGCGCGAAGACGCCGCTGGCGGCTGCTGGCCGTCGCAGCTTTCTTCGCCCGGTACCGTCGCGTCGGTCACCGTAACCTTGATGGCTGCATAGGGCTGGCCGTCAGCAATCGCCTGGAACGCCGCATTCTGCGTCCTTCGGTTGGTGCAGAGGTTTTCGTCGAACGTATAGATCATGTCGATCAGCTCGAACCTGTCGCTGCGGACCATGATCAGCGGCGTGATCCCATAGCCCTGACTCGAATTGAAATGCGTGCTCATGCTGATGATGGCGTCGTCACCAGGCCCGATCGGCAGCTTGCCCGGATCGCGAAGATAGGTGATGCGGTCGACAGCGACATTGACCGCGTCGAGCAGGGCCGGCTTGCCGGTGATGTCGTAGAGTGCCAGCACCGCATAGCCCTCGGCACTGTCAGGCGAGTCGCCGAGGTCGAACAGCATGGTCAGCCGCTCCTTGCCGCCGGCCTTGATGCCGAGCACGCCGGCGTTGGAAAGACCCGACGTCGCCGGCGGCGAGCCGTCGTAGTCCGGACCAGCGATGTGGCGCATCTCGATCGGCATCGAACCCCGGAAAAAGCCGTCCTTGTCCGCGGCCAGATCGGGAATGACCATCCTGGCGAGATCGAGATAGGTGACATCGCCGTGGCCGGGGACGGCGCTGCCGAGCTCCGGGAAGCTGACGGCCTCCGCTCTGCCCGTCCAAAGACAAGGCAGCAGCAGGCAGGCAAAGATGAAACGAAGCAGGGAGAAGGTCATGCGCGCGCTCGTTATGTCGGGCGCGCGCAAGCTAGAGCATTTTGCGGCCAAGGGGAAACACCTGGCGTTGCCTCACTATGTTGGCTTGGCTTGGCTCGCCAGGGTCTGCTGGAAAACCGGCACCAGGTGATCCATGGCGGCTGCGAGCCACGCGCCGAGTTCGTCGGGCAGAGTGTCGTGGATCCAGACCAGGCGGCTCCGGCCCTCGCCCTCGGCAAAGACCTGCATGGAAGTGTTATCGTGGGTGACCTCGTCGCCGAGCCATCCCCACACGATCCGCCGGCTCTGCTCGTCGCGAGCGATGAGCCGCTCTCGCACAATCTTGCCGTCGGCGAACATAAGGGCCCGCACGTCGCCCTCCTCCACCCGGCAGTCGACGAAAACGCCTGGGGCTATCCGTTGGGCGCCGCCGGCGAAGTCGCCGACCGTCGCCCATACGCTTTCCGGTGGAGCATCTACGATGATTTCCCTGACTATCGAAGCCATGTTTCACTTTTCCTCCGCTGGTGGGTAGACCTGTCTGTCTACATATGGATGTATACAGACCTGTCTGCTATATAGTCAAGGCATGTCCGCAGCCCGAATCAACGATCGTCCCGAAAGTCTTGCGCGCCGTCGTATCCTCGATACGGCGACCGCGCTGTTTTCTCTGGAGGGGGTCCGCGCAGTCGGCATCGACCGCATCATCGCCGAAGCCGGCGTTGCCAAGGCGACGTTCTATCATCACTTCGCGGCCAAGGACGACCTCGTCCGCGCCTACATCGAGGAGCTCAGCAAGGGAGGACGGGCGGCAATCGCGAGCCTTGGCCGGCGGCCACCTCGCCAGATGATCCTTGCCATATTCGATCTCATCGCCGATGCGGCGGATCAGCGGGGCTACCGCGGCTGCCCTTTCCAGAATGCCGCTGCCGAATACCCCGACCCCAGCAGCCCGGTTCGCCAGGCGATCGATAAGCATCGTCACTGGAAGTGGGGCATCCTAAGGGATCTGCTGATCGCGGACGCAAATCGCGATCCGGACCGCACCGCGGACGCGCTAACGGTGGCGGCGGACGGACTCCTTGTCGTCAGTCATCTCGACAGGCCAGCCAATCTGCGCAGTCTCATACGCGACACGGTCGACCGAGTACTTGGAGCCCCACGCCCGGTCTGACATTGGGCGCCCATGCAGCCTGCGCAAAGGCGATTAGTGGATCGGCACCAGCCCGGCCAGTTCACGCATGTCGTCGAACAGGATGCCGCCGGCTTCGCTCAGTCCATCGCGGTCGGAAAGCGGATCGCCGTGGTAGGAATAGACGCGCATGCCAGCGGCGATGCCGGCTGCCGTCCCGGCGACGCTGTCCTCGATGACGATGCAATCGGCGGGCGCGAAGCCCATCGTCGCTGCCGCATGCAGGAAGAGGTCGGGGAATGGCTTGCCACGCGAGACCATGGTCGAGCTGAACAGCGCATGCTCGAACAGCGGCAGCAGCCCGGTCTGGCCGAGTGTGATGTGCATTTTCGATACCCGTGCCGATGAGGCGACGCAGGTGGCGATGCCGGCGGCGTGCACGGTTTCGATGAACTCGCGAACGTAGGGGATGGCCTCGACGCCATGCGCGAACAGGTCCGGCAGGCCGGCGTTCCAGCGCTCGACAAAATCGGCGCCGAGGCTGACGCCGGTCGCCTCGACTTCCTTCTGCACCGAGACCATGCTGCGGCCGGAGAAATTCTTGCGGCAATATTCGAAGCTGGCCGGAAAGCCTGCCGCGCTCAACCATTCGGCGAGGCGCCGGTTGGCCAGGTTCTCGGTGTCGACCAGAACCCCGTCGCAATCGAAGATGACGAGCTTGGGGATCTTCATTTCGCTGCGCTCATCAGGCCGTGCCGGTCGATCCGAAGCCACCGGAGCCGCGCGTTGTGCCGCCGGCCAATGTGCGCTCCTCGACGGTCGCCTGCGTCACCGGGGCGAAGACGATCTGGGCAATCCGCATGCCGCGCGTTACCGCGAAATCCTCGTCGCCGAGATTGATCAGCAGCACCTTGACCTCGCCGCGATAGTCGCTGTCGATAGTGCCGGGCGTGTTGAGGCAGGTGAGCCCGTGCTTGAAGGCGAGGCCCGAACGCGGCCGGACCTGGCCTTCGACGCCCTCGGGAATTTCCAGGACCAGGCCGGTCGGCACCAGCGCGCGCTTTCCCGGCAGGATCAAGAGCGGCCTGTCGTCCGGGACGGCGGCGCGCAGGTCCATGCCGGCGGCGCCCGAGCTCTCATAGGCGGGAAGCGGCAATCCCTCGCCATGCGGCAGCCTGACGAAGCCGACAGCCGGACCGATGACGGAGGTGGGATAAAGTGCTGCGCGCATAAGGCTGATCCTATCGTCGCGAACGCCGGTCCAGTCAACTCGGCGACAATGCTATCAACGGCTTTCTTTCAGCGCAGTTCCGCCTCAGCGCAGTTCCATCGGAACGATCGTGGTCTCCTTGATCTCTTCCATGACGAACGAGGCCGAAACGTCCGACAACGCCACCTTGGCGATCAACCGCTGATAGAGCCGGTCATAGGCTTTGACGTCGGCGACACGGGCGCGCAAGACATAGTCGAGATCGCCGGACATGCGGTAGGCGCCGGTGATCTCGGCAAACCCGGTCACCGCCGCCCGGAATTTTTGCAGCCAGTCGGGATCGTGATTCGAGGTGCGGATCAGGATGAACACGGAAAGGCCGAGCCCGAGCTTGTCGGCGTCGACCAGCGCCACGCGGCCGGTGATGACGCCGTCTTCCTCCAGCCGCTTGACCCGGCGCCAGCAGGCATTGCGCGACAGCGATATTCTTGCCGAGAGCTGGTCGACGGACAGCGTGCCGTCGCGCTGCAGCTCGGCCAGCAATCTCCGGTCTATTTCGTCGATTTCCGGCGTCATGTGGGATGTTTGTCCCAAAATTCAGCCTTTCACAAGGACAATTTGGGACCGATGAACCGAACACCCATGCCAGGATATTCATCGTCGGCTCTTCATGCTGGCAGGAGGGACCGACATGACCGCACGGCTCGCAAGACTTTTCACCTCTCACCCGGCTGCGGTCGGCGAGAGTTATTTCGGCCATATGGCTTTCGCCGCATGGTTCTCGTCGCGATTGTTCATGGCGGCTTTTGCCGCGCTCATTCATGCGTTCTTGCCGTTTCTGTTCGAGACCACGGCAAGCGGCATCATCCGTGAGCTCTACGAGCGGACGCATAACAGGGGACGTTAGGCGCTATGTGCCGGTGGGCCGCCTATCTCGGCGAAGCCGTCTTTCTCGAAGACATCGTCACGGCGCCCTGCCACTCGCTGATCGCCCAGAGCCACTGCGCCCAGGAAGCCAAATCGCCGACCAATGGCGATGGTTTTGGCTTGGCCTGGTATGGCGACCGACCGGAGCCCGGCCTCTATCGCGACATCCTGCCGGCCTGGTCGGACCCCAATCTGAAAAGCCTGTGCCGGCAGATCAAGTCAGGCCTGTTCCTCGCCCATATCCGGGCTTCGACCGGTGGCGCCACCAGCCGCATGAACTGTCATCCGTTCATTTCGGGCCGCTGGTCGTTCATGCACAATGGCCAGATCGGCGGCTTCGAAAAGATCCGTCGCGCGCTGGAGAATTCGCTCTCCGACGCCGCCTTCGACCAGCGTGAGGGCGCCACGGATTCGGAACTGTTCTTTCTGATGATGACCGAAGAGGACCTGGCAGGTGATCCGCAGGGCGCCGTATCGCGCGCCACCAGCCGCGTCATCGACGCCTCGCGCCGCGGCGGCTTCGAGCCGGCGCTGAAATTGACGGCGGCTTTTTCCGACGGACAATCGCTTTACGCGGTGCGCTATACGAGCGACGGCCACGCGCCGACGCTCTACACGTCCGCCTTCCGCAATGGCGGAGGCCGTTGCGTCGTGTCGGAACCCTTCGACCGCGACGGCAGCGACTGGCAGGCGATTCCGCCCTCGAGCTTCGTCACCATCGGCAGAGACGGCATGAGCATTCGTCCGTTTGTGCCCGCCGCGGCAAAGCTGGCGCTGGCCGTGTAGATTCCTCGCTACGCGTCGCAGGACAGCGCCGATTGCAGCAGGCAGCGCAATTCCGATCAAGCACCGCCTGTCCTCGAATGCTGAACTCGGCTTGAAGACGCGCCGTTGCCCGCCATTTGGTGAGGCTGGCGCCGCTGGCAAGCCGGAGTATTGGTCATGGACCTCGCCTTTTCCTCCGCCACAGAATTGGTTGCCGCCATTCGTGACCGCAAGATTTCCGCTGTGGAAGCGCTGGACGCGCATCTGGCGCAGATCGACAGGCACAATGAGGCGGTCAACGCCGTCGTAACCCTCGATCGGGAAGGTGCGCGGCAGCGCGCCGGCAAGGCCGACGGAGCGCAGGCGCGCGGCGAAGCCCTTGGGCCGCTGCACGGCGTGCCGTTCACACTGAAGGACACGCACGAAACCGCGGGCATGAGAACCACTGTCGGCTTCCCGGCCTTCGCCGACTATGCCGCGAGGGCAGACAGTCCAGTCGTTGCACGGCTGAAGGCGGCAGGCGGCATTTTGGTGGGCAAGACGAACGTGGCGACAATGCTTAGTGACTGGCAGTCGAGCAATCCGCTGTTCGGCCGTACCGGCAATCCTTGGGACCTCCAGCGCACCGCCGGCGGCTCCAGTGGCGGTGCGGCGGCGGCGCTCAGCGCTGGAATGACGCCGTTCGAGGTCGGCACCGACATGCAGGATTCGATCCGGCTGCCCGCTGCCTTTTGCGGCGTCTACGGCCTCAAGCCGACCGAGCACCGCGTCTCGCTCGCCGGCGCCTTCCCCGATCCAGGCGGCGCGCCGCGCAGCGTCCGGCGGATCTCCTGCCTCGGACCGATGGCGCGCAGCGTCGAAGACCTGGTACTGATCTACCGCCTCATTGCCGGGCCGGATGGAAGCGACACCGACCTTGCGCCGGTACCGGTCGAAAGCATGCCGGAGTTGAATCTCAGGAATTTGCGCATCGCCATCGCGCCGTCCTTTCCGGGCTTTCCGGTGGTCGGCGAGATCAGCGCGGTGGTCGAAAGTCTGGCAAAAGAGCTTCAGGCCGCGGGCGCCATCGTCGAGGAAGCCAAATTGCCGGAGCTCGACCTGCACGACGACCTGGAGCAGGGCGGCGTCCTGATCGGCATGATGCTGGAGGCGGCGCAGCCCGAACCACCGGAGAAGCCGACGCCGGTCTCGCGCTGGTTCGAGGCGCTCGCCCGCCGCGACCGCTCCATCCTGGCGTGGGATCGGTTCTTCGACGGTTGCGACGCCTTGCTGTGCCCGGTCGCAATGGTCACCGCCTTCCCGCATTGCGAGCCGGGAACGCCGATCGAGGTCGACGATAGCGAGCAAAGCTACTGGATGCTGCCGGCCTATGGCGCGGTGTTCAACTACAGCGGCCATCCCGCACTGTCGCTGCCCCGCGGACAGGACAGCAATGGCCTGCCCATCGGACTACAGCTTGTTGGCAAACGCTGGTCGGAGTCGCGCCTGCTCGGGATCGCCAGGGCAATCGAGCCGCTGGCCGGCGGCTTTCGCCGCCCGCCCGGTTATTGAGTAAACCGCGCCAGCCCGTAGGGATCAAGCAGCGGATCGCGATCGCCGTCGAGGATCTCGCGGGCGGCGAACAGGCCGACGGCCGGTGCCAGCGTGATGCCGGAATGCATAACGGCGACGTAGACGCCGCCCCCGCCTTCGGCGCGGCCGATGATCGGAAAGCCGTCGACCGGCGTCGGCCGGTAGCCAATGGTGTGGAAATCGAGTTCCAGCCTATCTGCGCCGCGCAGCATGGCCTTCATCGCCGCAAACAGGTCGCGGGCGGTCGCCGCGGCATCCATGCCGGGATCGGCGCCGCCGAAATCCGAGCCGGCGATGATGCGGCCTTCCGCGGTCTGGCGCATATGCAGTCGGTCGCCGATCACCAGGCCATTGAGCAGCTTTTGGTAGGGGCGCGAATGCACGATCAGGCCGGGCGGTGTCCCGATCGGCAGTTCTATCCCGGCTGTTGCCGCTAGTGCCGGAGAGCCGGCTCCGGCCGCGATCACCACCTCGTCGGCAACAATCCGCCCGGCGGATGTGTCGACACCGGAGACCTGGCCGTTGGCCCGCACAAGCGCGGTCGCGGTAACTCCTGTCAGCAGCCGCGCGCCGCGCCGTTCGACGTCGGCCAGCAGTGCTTGCGTGGCGGCGACCGGCTCGGCGACACCTTCCTCGGCGACATAAAGGGCGAAATCGGGAAGTTCGGTCAGATTGGGCTCGATGCGCGCAGCTCCGGCACGGTCGACACGCTCGATGCCGTAGCCCCAGGCGGAGTGCTCGGCCGCATAGGCCTCAAGTTCGGGACGTGGCAGGTCCCAGCACAGGCCGCCGCACCATTGCAACGGGATGCCGGGCACCTCGTTCGCCAGTCGCGTCCATTCGGCCATCGACCGAATGCGCAGCCGGAAATAGGGCTCCGGATTGCCCCAGCTGGCATTGATCCAGGCAAAGGAATTCGGCGTCGCGACGCCGCCGGCGCCGCTGCCGGCAATGACCGTCACCTTTGCTCCGGCCTTGGTCAGGTGCCAAGCGATGGAGGCGCCCATGATGCCGGCGCCGGTGACAATCACTTCTTTCGCCTCTGTCATGCTTCACTCCTCGTTCCAACGCCACCACCGCGATGCCATTGCCCGTGGGTTCTGCCAAGAGCGCGCGGTATCAAATATGCTTCTTGACTTTAATACGTACGTACGTATTGTATCGATATGGCCAGACATTCACTTCGCGAAAAACTTCTCGACGCCGGTTTCAAAACCATCTGGAATTCCGGCTATTCGTCCGCCGGCGTACGCGACATCGTCGCCGCGGCCGATGCCCGCCCGGGGTCTTTCACCAATCATTTTGCCTCCAAGGAGGCGTTCACCGGCGAGGTGCTGGACCGCTATTTCGCCTATGTGAGCGGCTTGGTGGAGCAGGCCCTCGCCCGAGACGGCACGCCCCCGGTCGGGCGCTTGCGCCGCTATCTCGAAATCATCACGTCGAAGCTGGAGGCGCATGATTGGGCACGGGGCTGCATGATCGGCAATCTCAGCCTCGAGACGGCGGCTCACAGTGAGGCGCTGAGGCTGCAACTCGTCGCCATTTTCGAACGTTGGCGTAAGCCCTTTGCCGAATGCATCGCCGAAGGCCAAGCGGCCGGCGATATCACCGACGCGTTCGATGCCGAGGATCTCGCCGATTTCCTTTTGAGTTCCTGGCAAGGCGCGATGCTGTGCATGAAGGTGGAGCGCAGTCCCGAACCGCTCGAGCGTTTCAAGAATATCGTCGTCAAAACAGTCTTCGCAAAAAGGAGCTGATCCGATGAACCCGAAACTCGAAAAGCAGCAATCCCGCACAATGTTGCCGCGCTCGCAAGTCGCGGTACTCGATTCAACCATGTCCTATGTGGAGGCAGGCACTGCCGGTCCGACGGTGCTCTTCCTGCACGGCAACCCGACGTCGTCCTACATCTGGCGAGACATCATCCCGCATGTGGCGCCGTTCGGCCGCTGCATAGCGCCCGACCTGATCGGCTATGGCCAGTCCGGCAAGCCGGACATCGACTATCGCTTCTTCGACCACGTCCGGTATCTCGATGCTTTCCTTGAGGCGCTTGGCGTCGCCGACATGGTGGTCGTCGCGCAGGACTGGGGCACCGCACTCGCCTTCCATCTCGCGGCCCGGCGGCCGCAGCGGATCCTCGGACTCGCCTTCATGGAATTCATCCGCCCCTTCGAGAGCTGGGACGATTTCCACCAGCGTCCGCAGGCGCGCGAATTGTTCAAGGCAATGCGCACGCCTGGCGTCGGTGAGAAGCTTGTCTTGGAAGACAAGGTCTTCGTCGAAAGGGTGCTGCCGGCCGCTGTGCTGCGCACGATGAGCGATGAGGAAATGGCCGCCTACCGGGCGCCCTTCCCGACACCGCAATCGCGCAAGCCGATTCTGCGGCTGCCGCGCGAACTCCCGATCGAAGGCCAGCCCGCCGATGTCGCCGCCATCAGCGAGCACGACCATCGGGCGCTCCGGGCTTCCTCCTACCCGAAGCTGCTTTTCTCAGGCGATCCCGGCGCCCTTGTGTCCCCGCAGGCGGCCCGGGAATTCGCGGCTGGCCTGAAGAACTGCCGGTTGATCGATCTCGGACCCGGCGCGCATTATCTGCAGGAGGACCATGCCGACAAGATCGGCGCCGCAATTGCCGAGTGGATTCCCGAGGTGGCCTTCGAGAGCCATGCCGCCGAACCGGCCTGACGTCGGGACGTGAACCGGCGGCTGCGGCAGCCGGAGAGGTCGACAGCACTGCACTCCGCTGCTAGAAGCCCGGCCTCACACGGAATCCTGAAAAATGTCCGAAATGATTACAGAAGCGGTATCGCGCCGCCGCACTTTCGCGATCATCGCGCACCCCGACGCCGGCAAGACCACGCTCACCGAAAAGTTGCTTTTGTTCGGAGGCGCGATCCAGCTTGCCGGCGAGGTCAAGGCCAAGAAGGACCGTATCCAGACCCGCTCCGACTGGATGAAGATCGAGCGCGAGCGCGGCATTTCGGTGGTCACCTCGGTGATGACCTTCGAATATGAGGACACTGTCTTCAACCTGCTCGACACGCCAGGCCACGAGGATTTCGCCGACGACACCTATCGCACGCTGTCGGCGGTCGACAGTGCGGTCATGGTCATCGACGCCGCCAAGGGCATCGAGCCGCGCACGCTGAAACTGTTCGAGGTCTGTCGGCTGCGCGACATCCCGATCATCACCTTCGTCAACAAGATGGACCGCGAAAGCCGCGACCCGTTCGATATCCTCGACGAGATCGAGCAGAAGTTGGCGCTGGACACAGCACCGATCACCTGGCCGATCGGCCGCGGCAAGACCTTTTCCGGCACCTACCATCTGGCGCTGAACGCGGTGCGCAAGGGCGACGCCGAAAAGGAGCGCACGCCGGTCCACGGCCCCGATTCCAACCGCGTTGCCGGCCTGCTGCCGGAGAACGAGCGCGAGGCTTTCATCGAAGAGCTGGAGCTGGCGCGCGAAGCCTGCCGCCCGCTCGACCTCGATGCCTTCCGCGAGGGCCATCTGACGCCGGTCTATTTCGGCTCGGCGCTGCGCAATTACGGCGTGCGCGACCTGATCGAGGCGCTCGGCGCCTATGGGCCGCCGCCGCGTGCGCAGGAGGCCGACAGCCGCAAGGTCGAGGCGACCGAGGACAAGATGACGTCCTTCGTCTTCAAGATCCAGGCCAATATGGACCCCAACCACCGCGACCGCATCGCCTTCGTCCGGGTCTGCTCCGGCAAGCTCGAGCGCGGCATGAAGGCCAAGCTGGTGCGCACGGGCAAGCCGATGAGCCTGTCGGCGCCGCAATTCTTCTTCGCCCGCACCCGCGTCACCGCCGACGAGGCGTTTGCCGGCGATGTCGTCGGCATCCCCAACCACGGCACGCTGCGCATCGGCGACACGCTGACCGAGGGCGAGGAGATCCTGTTTCGCGGCGTGCCGAATTTCGCGCCTGAAATCCTGCGCCGCGTTCGCCTCGGCGACGCGATGAAAGCCAAGAAACTCAAGGAGGCGCTGCATCAGATGGCCGAGGAAGGCGTCGTGCAATTGTTCTCGCCGGAGGACGGCTCGCCGGCCATCGTCGGTGTCGTCGGCGCCTTGCAGCTCGACGTGCTAAAGGAGCGGCTGAACTTCGAATACACGCTGCCGGTCGATTTCGAGATGTCGCGCTTTTCCGTCTGCCGCTGGATATCGGCCGACGACAGGGCCGAACTCCAGCGCTTCATCGAAGCGCATCGCGGCGACATCGCCCGCGACCTCGACAATGATCCAGTGTTCCTCGCCCAGCACGCCTTCTCGCTAAACTACGAAGCCGAACGCTGGAAGGCGATCCGCTTCGCGGCGGTGAAGGATTACCAGGTCCGCGACAGAGCGGCTTGATGCGGCGCTTTCCTTCTCCCCTTGCGGGAGAAGGTGTCGCCGAAGGCGACGGATGAGGGGTGTTCCAGGAAACACCAACGTCTCATTCCGTCCAACACCCCTCAACCGTCTCGGCGCCTTGCGCCGATCCACCTTCTCCCCTTACAGGGGGAGAAGGGAAGATCGCGTTCGTTCACGCCTTGGCCGCCTCTTCGATCTTGGCGACGTCGATCTTGGTCATCTGCATCATCGCCTGCATCACGCGGCCGGCCTTTTCCCTGTCGGGGTCCAACAGCAGTTTGGGCAGCTGCTCGGGAACGACCTGCCAGGAGAGGCCGAATTTGTCCTTCAGCCAGCTGCACTGGCTGGGCTCGCCACCGCCCGCGATGAGCCCGTCCCAGAAATAGTCGACCTCTTCCTGCGTCTTGCAGTCGATGGAGAGCGAGACCGCCTCGGTGAACTTGAATTGCGGGCCGCCGTTGAGGGCCTGGAACGGAACGCCGTCGAGCTCGAATGAGACCATCAGCACCTTGCCCTCACGATCGCCGCTGCCCTTGGGCCAGCGCATCACGCTCAGCACCTTCGAATTCTTGAAGATGGAAACGTAGTGGTTCATGGCCTCCTCGGCCTGGTCGTCGAACCACAGGCAGGTGGTGATCTTTTGCATTCTCTTGCTCCTCGGGCTGGTTTGTTTGCTTTCGAAACGGCCGGCTGGTGATTGATGCCCCGCTCCTGCTGTCTGCCCAAGGACGCTCGAGCAAAACACGATCCGACAGCACCTCTGACTTTTTTGCGGTCTGGACCGGCTGCGTCTTTGGCTGGCCGTTCGTTCCGCTACCTGGCGCAGCGCAAAATTGTGGCCAGACCAGAGCGTGGCGTCTATAAGGCCTGCGGCTCAATTCCGGTTTTCCGCACCTTTGGGTGCGACGCAGACAGCAAGGACAGTTCAATGCCCGCCTACCGTTCCCGCACCACCACCCATGGCCGCAACATGGCCGGCGCCCGCGGCCTGTGGCGCGCCACCGGGATGAAGGATTCGGATTTCGGCAAGCCGATCATCGCCGTGGTCAATTCCTTCACCCAGTTCGTGCCGGGCCACGTCCATCTCAAGGACCTCGGCCAGCTGGTTGCCCGCGAGATCGAGAAGGCCGGCGGCGTCGCCAAAGAATTCAACACCATCGCCGTCGACGACGGCATCGCCATGGGCCATGACGGCATGCTGTATTCGCTGCCGTCGCGCGAATTGATCGCCGATTCCGTCGAATACATGGTCAACGCGCATTGCGCAGACGCCATGGTCTGCATCTCGAATTGCGACAAGATCACGCCGGGCATGCTGATGGCGTCGCTGCGCCTCAACATCCCGACTGTCTTCGTCTCCGGCGGACCGATGGAGGCCGGCAAGGTGGTGCTCGCCGGCAAGAGCCAGGCGCTCGACCTGGTCGACGCCATGGTCGCCGCCGCCGACGACAAGATCTCCGACGAGGACGTCAAGATCATCGAGCGCTCGGCCTGCCCGACCTGCGGCTCGTGCTCGGGCATGTTCACCGCCAATTCGATGAACTGCCTGACCGAGGCGCTCGGCCTCTCGCTACCCGGCAACGGCTCGACGTTGGCGACGCACGCCGACCGCAAGCGCCTGTTCGTCGAGGCCGGCCATCTGATCGTGGATCTCGCCCAGCGCTATTACGAGCAGGACGACGACACCGCGCTGCCGCGCAGCATCGCCTCGAAGGGCGCCTTCGAGAACGCCATGACGCTCGACATCGCCATGGGCGGTTCGACCAACACCGTGCTGCACATCCTTGCCGCAGCACATGAGGGCGAGGTCGACTTCACCATGGAGGACATCGACCGGCTGTCGCGGCGGGTACCGGTGCTTTGCAAGGTGGCTCCGGCCAAGGCCGACGTCCACATGGAGGATGTCCACCGCGCCGGCGGCATCATGGCGATCCTCGGCCAGCTGGATAGCGCCGGGCTGATCAACCGCGACCTGCCGACGGTGCACACCGCGAGCCTCGGCGAAGCGCTCGACCACTGGGATATCTCGCGCACCACCAGCCAGAATGTCCGCGATTTCTTCCTGGCGGCACCCGGCGGCGTGCCGACGCAAGTCGCGTTCAGCCAGGACCGCCGCTGGGATGATCTCGATCTCGACCGCGAGAAAGGTGTCATCCGCTCGGCCGAACATCCTTTCTCAAGGGATGGTGGCCTCGCCGTGCTGAAAGGCAATCTCGCATTCGACGGCTGCATCGTGAAGACTGCCGGCGTCGATGAATCGATCCTGAAATTCACCGGTCCGGCAAGAGTGTTCGAAAGCCAGGACGCCAGCGTCAAGGCGATCCTGTCGAACGAGGTCAAGGCCGGCGATGTCGTCGTCATCCGCTATGAAGGGCCGCGCGGCGGCCCCGGCATGCAGGAAATGCTCTATCCGACCAGCTATCTTAAATCGAAGGGTCTCGGCAAAGCCTGCGCACTGATCACCGACGGGCGTTTTTCCGGCGGCACCTCCGGCCTGTCGATCGGCCACGTCTCGCCGGAAGCGGCGGAAGGCGGGCTGATCGGGCTGGTCAGGGAAGGCGACACGATCGAGATCGACATCCCCAACCGCACCATCCGGCTGGCTGTCGACGACGCGGAACTCATCGCCCGTCGCGCGGCGATGGAGGCGAAGGGAACAGCCGCTTGGAAGCCCGAGGAAAAGCGCAAGCGCAAGGTAACGACGGCCTTGCGCGCCTATGCAGCAATGGCAACCAGTGCTGCCAAGGGTGCGGTGCGGTACGTGCCGGAATAGGCATCATTCTTCAACGAGGTGGCGATAAATGGATTTCGACCTTGTGGTGCGCGGCGGGACGCTGCCCGACGGCAGGATCGCCGATATCGGCATCGTCGGCGAGACGATCGCGGCGATCGAGCCTGAGCTCAACATCAGCGCCGGCACGGCGATCGATGCCCATGGCAATCTGGTCTCGCCGCCTTTCGTCGATCCGCATTTCCATATGGACGCCACGCTTTCGCTCGGCATTCCCCGCATCAATGTCTCGGGCACGTTGCTCGAAGGCATTTCGCTGTGGGGCGAGCTGAAGCCGCTTCTGACCCACGAGGCGGTGCGCGACCGTGCGCTTGCCTATTGCGACTGGGCGGTGTCGATGGGCCTGCTCGCCATCCGCACCCATGTCGATGTCTGCGACGATCGCCTGCTGGCGGTGGAAGCGCTGCTCGACGTGAAGAAGACGGTTGCGCCGTATATCGACCTGCAATTGGTCGCCTTCCCGCAGGACGGGTTTTACCGCTCGCCGACGGCGCGCGACAACACCACCCGCGCGCTCGACATGGGCGTCGATGTCGTCGGCGGCATCCCGCATTTCGAGCGCACCATGGCCGACGGTACGCGCTCCGTCACCGAGCTCTGCGAGATCGCGGCCGAGCGCGGCCTGATGGTCGACCTGCATTGCGACGAGACCGACGATCCGCTGTCGCGCCACGTCGAGCAGCTTGCCTATGAGACGCAGCGGCTTGGATTGCAGGGCAGAGTGGCCGGCTCGCACCTCACCTCGATGCATTCGATGGATAATTACTACGTCTCGAAGCTGTTGCCGCTGATCGCCGAGGCCGGCGTTTCGGCGATCCCCAATCCGCTGATCAACATCATGCTGCAGGGCCGCCACGACACCTTTCCCAAGCGCCGCGGCTTGACGCGGGTCAAGGAAATGCTGGCGCACGGGATCCGCGTCGGCTGGGGCCAGGATTGCGTGCTCGACCCCTGGTATTCGCTGGGCACCGCAGACATGCTCGACGTCGCCTTCATGGGCCTGCATGTCGCGCAGATGTCGAGCCCAGCCGAGATGGCGCGCTGTTTCGACATGGTCACCAACGTCAATGCCGCCATCATGGGTCTCGACCACCTTGGCCTGGCCGTCGGCAAGCGCGCCAGCCTGGTCGTTCTCGATGCCGGCAACCCGCTCGAGGCGCTGCGCCTGCGCCCCGAGCGGCTCTGCGTCATTGCCAAAGGCAAGGTGGTGGCCGAGCGGAGCCGGCAGGACACGCGGCTTTCGATCGCCGGAAGGCCGGGCACCGTGAATCGGCGCCACGCTTAGACCAGCCGATTTCCGGCGCTGGTCTTACCGAATTCTCGATTTTCGCCTCGTCACGGCCGCTGCTAGCGACTACGACGCGGGTCACCGTAGCCACGGCGAGGAACCGGTAACGGAATGGCGCAGCCCGCAGCCCAGAACTCGACGATCAGGAACGTGCTGCTGGCCGGCATCCTGCTGATGCTCGCCGGCGATTTCCTGTTTGCCTTGAACGACGCGATGGGCAAGTGGCTGGTCGCCAGTTTTTCCGTCGGCCAGGTCGTGCTGATCCGCTCGATCGGCGCCTTTTTCATACTCGGGCCGATGATTGCACATCAGGGTGCGGCCAAGCTGTTTCGCATGGAGCGGCCGGAGCTGCAGCTGCTGCGCGTGGTGATGACGACGCTCGACACGGCGCTGTTCTACGCGGCGGTCGTCTATCTGCCGCTCGCCGACGTGATGAGCTTCTACATGGCCGGGCCGATCTATGTCGCGGCGCTGTCGCACTTCTTGCTTGGCGAAAGGGTCGGCTGGCGCCGCTGGGCGGCTATCCTGGTCGGTTTCTGCGGCGTGCTGATCATGCTGAAGCCGTCTTCGGCCGCGTTCTCGCTGTCGTCGATGTCCGCGCTCGCCGGCAGCATTTCCTTTGCCTTCGCCATCATCCTCAACCGGCGACTGCGCGGCACCAGCGACACCTCGCTGGTCACCTGGCAAACCATCGGCACGCTGCTGGTCGGCGCTGCGTTGACCATCGGCAGTTGGAAGACGCCGTCCTCGCTCGATTTCGGCGCCATGCTGCTTCTCGGCATTGTCTCCTGCGGCGCGCATCTGATGATCACTAGGGCATTGAAGCTTGCGCCTGCCTCGACCTTGGCGCCGCTGCATTACAGCCTGCTGTTGTGGGCAGTGGTCTTCGGCTCGGCCTTCTTCGGCGATGTGCCTGGGCCACGCATCCTGGTCGGCTCGGCCATTGTCGTGCTGGCCGGCCTGTTCATCTTCCACCGCCAGAAGGTGGTCGACACGGTGCCGCCCGAAAACGTGCCGAGGGGTGTGAACTAACCCTGGCGCACCGCCGCGAGATGCCGTGAAAATTCCGGCGTCTCCATCAGTGCCTTGCAGCGCGCGAAGCGGCCGTCGGCGTAGGCGCGGAAATCGTCGACCGGATTTTTGTTGGCAAGCTGGATCAAGCCCCACAGCGTCCACAACAGGTCGCACATCGCCTTGTAGATGACGATGCGGGCGCGCTCCGCCGGTCTCGGCTCGCCGCCGAAATAGGCCAGCATCATCTCCTCGTCCTGCGCGGCGTCGAATTGCCCTTCGACGCTGAGGTCGCCGAGATCCCAGAGCGGATCGTTCATCCCGGAATATTCCCAGTCGACGATCCACATCCTGTCGCCCGTATCGAGAAAGTTTTCGCAGAGCGGGTCGCAGTGGCAGGCGACGATCGGCAGAGGATGAGCCGCAAGTGCCGAGCGCACGGTTTCCGCCTCGCGGACCACATCGTGATAGCCGGCAGGCAGTGCGACATCCTTGCTCGACAGCACCTGCAGATAGTCGTCGACCATCGCAAATAGCTCGAAGCGAAAGGGGAACACCGCGCCGGATGTGTGCAGTTTGCGAAAGGCCTTGCCGGCGCGTGCCGGGCTGCCCAGTCGGGTCTTGAATTTTTCCGGCGACATCGTCTCGGCGCCGGCGATGAAGCGGGTCACCAGCACGCCGGTCTCGGCATCGACATGCAGCACTTCCGGGCTGACGCCGGCCTTCGCCGCTTCCCGCGCCGCCACTGCCTCGTTGGCGCGGTTGATGTATTCCTCGGTACCCTTGCCGGGGATACGCAGGCAGAAATCCTTACCCCTGAAGACGAGGTTGGTCAGGCCGCCGAGCCGTTCCAGCGGGCCGTCATAACCGGCCAGCATCGGAATGGCCGCAAGTGCGGCGCGTGCCTGGTCGTCCGCCATGGCTTTCGCTCCTTTTCCCGTCTTTATTGTCGCGACGACGGTTCCACAGTTTTCGCCGTTTGGCTATGATCGCGTCGCAGATCGATACCAGGCGACGGAAAGCGATGACGGACAGCAAACAGCAGAGCGCGCTCGCCGCAGCCTATGCGGCGAAGCGACCGGAAGACGTCGCGGCGCTCTACGACAGCTGGGCCGGCACCTATGACGCCGACATGTCGGCGGCCGGCTATCGCCATCCGACTATCTGCCTTGCCTTGCTGGCCCGCCATCTGCCGCGCGGCGCCGCTCCTCTCCTCGATGCTGGCGCAGGCACCGGGCTCATCGGCGAATGGCTTGCCATCACCGGTTATCCGCAGGTCGAGGCGCTCGACATTTCGGAAGGCATGCTGGCGCAAGCCGCGCGCAAAGGCGTCTATTCGGCCCTTCATTGCCTCGCGCTTGGCGCGCCGCTGCCTTTCGTGGACGATGCCTATGCCGGGATCATCTCAGCCGGCGTCTTCACGTCCGGCCATGTCGGGGCCGAGGGTCTGGACGAGCTGATCCGCATCTGCCGGCCGGGCGGGGTGATCGTGCTGACGGTGAAGAACACGCTGTGGGATGCGGGTTTTGCCGCGCGGATCGCCGAGCTCGAGGCGCAAGGCACCGTCACCCGCGCCGAGGAGACGCCGCCCTATGTCTCGATGCCAGGCGAGGCCGATACGGTGCCCAGCCGGGGGCTGGTGCTCATCGTGAACTGAGGCTGAAACCGGAAGGCTTTAGGCCTTCACCTTTGCTCCCGCCGGATCGTAAAGCGGCTCGAGGTGGATTTTAGCCGGCGTCCGTTCCATCGCCACCACCAGCTCGTAATCGCCGGAGGTGAGGAAATCATCGCCCACGCCATCGGCATTGCGCACATAGCCGTAGCCGATGTTCTTGCCGACGGTGTAGCCATAGCCGCCGCTGGTGAGATAACCGACGGCCTCGCCATTGCGCAGGATGGTCTCACGCCCGAGCAGCACGACACGGGGATCGTCGACTGTGAAGCCGGCAAAACGTTTCCTGAGCGCCGCGCCGTCGAGCTTTTCAAGCGCCCGCCGGCCGAGGAAATCGGTGTTCTTCCTGAGCTTCACCGCCCAGCCGAGGCCCGCCTCCTGCGGCGTGTCGTTGGGCGTGATATCGGCGCCCCAGGCGCGGTAGCCTTTTTCCAGCCGCAGCGATTCCAGCGCCCGGTAGCCGACCGGACGGACGTCGTGAACCGCGCCCGCCGCCATCAGTGCGTCGAAAACCTCGCCCGTCGCCGCGATCGGCGCATGCAGCTCCCAGCCGAGCTCGCCGACATAGGTGACGCGCAGTGCCCGAATGATGTGGCCGGCAATGGCGATCTCGCGAACATGGCCGAACGGAAAGGCGGCGTTCGAGACGTCGGCATCGGTCACCGCTGACAGCACGTCGCGGGCGCGCGGCCCCATCAGCGACAATGTGCCGAACTCCTCGGTGACGTCGGTCAGCGTCACGTCGAACTCGCTGCCGATATGATCGGCAATCCAGGAGAAATCATGCGTGCGGAAACCGGTGCCGGTGACGATGTAGAATTTCTCCTCATCGAGCCTCGCCACGGTCAAATCGGCCTCGATGCCGCCGCGCGTGTTGAGGAGCTGCGTGTAGGTCAGCCGGCCGACCGGCTTGGCGACGTCATTGGCGCAGATCCAGTCCAGCGCCTTCAGCGCGTCGGCGCCGGTCATTTCGTATTTGGCGAAAGACGACTGGTCGAAAATGCCGATCTTTTCGCGCACGTGGCGGTGCTCGTCGCCGACGGGTGAAAACCAGTTCTGCCGGCCCATCGAATAGACGTCCTTCGGCTCGATGCCTTCCGGCGCGAACCAGTTCGGCCGCTCCCAGCCAAGTTTCGAGCCGAACACGGCGCGATGTTTTTGCAGCCGTTCGTATAAAGGCGAAACGATGCGTGGCCGGCCGCTGACATATTCCTCGTGCGGGAAGCCGATCGTGTAGTGCTTGCCGTAGGCTTCCAGCGTGCGGTCTCGGACCCATTGCCGGTCGCGGTGCAGATCGGAAAAGCGGCGGATGTCGACCACCCACAGGTCGAGTGGCGCCTCGCCGTCGACCACCCATTGCGCCAGCACCCAGCCGGCGCCGCCGCCGGATGCAATGCCGAAGGCGTTGAAGCCGGCGCCGACGAACATATTGGGACATTCCGGCGCCACACCGAGGATGAAATTGCCGTCCGGCGTAAAGCTCTCCGGACCGTTGATCATCTGCTTGACGCCGACATTGGTGAGCGCCGGGACACGCTCGATCGCCTGGCTCATATGCTGCTCGAAATGATCGTAATCATCGTCGAACAGCCGGAACTCCCAATCGTCCGGCACATCGCCGCCGGGCAGACCGGTCGTCCAGGCCTGCGGGTTCGGCTCGTAGCCGCCCATCACCAACCCGCCGACCTCCTCCTTGAAATAGGTGCGGCGATCGGGGTCGCGAATCGTCGGCGCATCGGTCGCCAAGCCGTTGATCCTCCCGGTGATGATGTACTGGTGCTTCACCGGCTGCAGCGGCACGTTTATGCCGGCGAGCGCACCCACCTGCCGCGCCCATTGCCCGGCGCAGTTCACCACCTTGTCGCAGGCGATATCGCCCTTGCTGGTCTTCACCGCGGTGATGCGGCCGTCTCTCATTTCGAAGCCGGTGACCCGCACCTCCTCGAACAATTTTGCGCCGTGCATGCGCGCGCCCTTGGCCAGCGACTGGGTGATGTCGGAAGGGCTTGCCTGACCGTCGCTGGGCAGCCAAGAAGCGCCGACGAGGTCGCCGGTTTCCAGCAGCGGCCACATTTCCTTGACCTCGATCGGCGACAGCAGATGCATGTCCATGCCGAAACTCTTTGCCGTCGTTGCCAGCCGCTTATACTCGGTCCAGCGGTCGGCATTGGTGGCTAGCCGCAGGCAGCCGGTCATCTTCCAGCCGGTGGCAAGGCCGGTTTCGGCTTCCAGCCCTTTGTAGAGATCGACCGAATATTTGAGCACCCGCGTGATCGACGCCGACGAGCGCAGTTGACCGACCAGCCCGGCAGCATGCCAGGTCGAGCCCGAGGTCAGCTTGCCCTGTTCGAGCAGCACGATTTCGGCCTTGTGGTCGCGCGCCAGATGATAGGCCGTCGAACAGCCGATGATGCCACCGCCGATGACGACGATGCCGGCGTGGGCGGGCAAGGTCATGGCCGCATCCCGTATTTTGTCCTGTAGTTTTCCAGGGCGGCTTCGAGCCGCGCCAGGTTTTCGTCGGCGTAGGCGGCGTAGTCGACGCCGGGCGCATCGAGGTAGAGCTCGGAAACCATGCCCCACATCGCCTCGCGCAGCAGCGACGCGCATTGCATGGCGGCGTGCGAGCGCCGTATCGCTTCGTCCGGCTCCTTCATGAAGTAGGCGGTCAGGAAGGCGAAGGATTCCTCGTCGCTCATGCCGGCATTGGAAGCCGCGCCGGCAAGGTCGAACATCGCGGTGTTGAAGCCGGCATATTCGAAATCGATGAGCCATAGCCTGTGACCGTCATCGATTATGTTAGCCGGCAGAAGATCGTTGTGGCCGAAGACGATCGGCAGCAGTTTTTGCGCGCGCTCGAGCTCGTCCGCCAGCGTCAGCAGGCGTGGCAATTCGCCCAGCTTGCGGCTGCCGCCTTCCTCCAGCGTGCGCGCATAGTCGCGAATGACGTGGAATACCCAGAACATGAAGCCGGCGCCGGAGACATGACCGGGCATCTCCCGGTGGAAACCGCGCAGCAACGCGGCGACGCGGCCGAGATCGGCGCGCACGTCTTGCGCGACATAGGCCTTGGCGCCGAGATACTCCGTCACCATGACGCCGGGTCCGGTGTAGCGGACGGCCGGAGCGAAGCCTGCCGCGTGTGCTGCCCGCGCGGTCATCATCTCGCGCTCGCGAAAGACATGGTGGAACGGATAGTCCTGCCCGATGCGCACGACGTGCCGCCCGGCCGCGTCCTTGACCAGGTAATTGGCATTGCTCAACCCGCCCGGCAGCGGCGCAATGTCGATGCTGCCGGTCCAGCAAGGCAGCGCGCGGATGCGGTCTTCGACAGTCACGATCTCGTCCAACATTGGGTCAATTTTCCACGCATGTCATGGCTGGCCAGCGATGACAATCGGACGGAGGAATGGAGGCAACGCGAAGATCTCGTCGGTGCAGATCTCGGGATCGGTATCCCGCACCGCACCGACGAGCCCCTTTGTGCCGGGTTCTTCGACGCCGGCATCCGCCCCCGCGGATCCTAATTTTCGGTTCCCTCGCACCCGAGGATTTCCCAGGTGTTCAGGCAAGCAATTTTTCGTGCGGCTCAGCCGTCGGCCTCCGTTCCGAGCCTGTCACAGCGATAATGTCGCGCCAGGCTGGAGACGTTGTCAACGCGAAATTGTGGTGTTTTCTGCTTTTTTGCCCGAATTTTGCGAAATATCTTGGAGTAAGTGGCATTTATGCCGTAGAAACGGTCAATGGTGCAACAATTCGACCGGTTGGAACCGATGGGCCACTCGAAGCGGCATGGCGAAATCCTGCGCCTCCTCAAGGAGGAAGGCACCGTCACCATTGCCAGCCTGGCTGACCGGCTGGGCGTCTCGCTGGAGACGGTACGCCGCGATGTCAAGCCACTGACCAGCGATGGTTCCATCCTCAAGATGCATGGCGCCGTCGGCCTGCCGTCGATTGCCGGCGAAGCGCCGTTCGAGCGGCGCATGCGTGAGAACGCCGATGCCAAGCGGGCAATTGCCCGCATGGTCGCTGCCACCATCCGCGACGGCGAGTCGATCATGCTCGACACCGGCACGACCACGAGCTTCCTGGCCCGCGAGCTGCTCGGCCACCGGCGGCTGACGGTCGTCACCAATTCCTCCGACATCGCCCGCACGCTGGCCACCGTCAACGGCAACAAGGTCTATATGGCCGGCGGCGAGCTGCGCAGCGATTCCGGTGCTGCTTTCGGCGTCTCAGCCATCGAATTCGTCAGCCGCTTCTCCGTCAGCCACGCGGTGATTTCGACCGGCGCGGTCGATGCCATCACGGGTGTCATGGACTATGACCTCGAAGAGGCTGAGTTCGCCCGCATGGTGCTGTCGCGCGGCCAGCGTTCGCTTGTCGTCACCGACCACAGCAAATTCGGCCGGCAGGGTCTGGTTCAGGTCTGCGGCTTCGACGGCTTTTCCGAACTCGCGACCGACCGTCCGCCGCCGCATGACATCGCCGCCGCCCTTGCCCAGGCCGGCGCGCGGCTCAGCATTGCGGATGGCGGAAGCGAGGACTGAGCTCTATCGGGAGAACGGCACCAGCACCCACTTCCCAGCGCCGCCTCTGCCGTGTTTAGTCCGGCCATGGCTTTCACCATCCGCCAATTGCAGTTCTTCATCGCCGTCGCCGAGCAAGGCACGGTGTCGGGCGCCGCCCAGAATCTGTCGATCTCGCAATCCTCGGTCACCGAGGCGATCAAGGAGCTGGAGCACGATCTCGGCGTCGAGCTGTTCGAGCGCCACCCGCGCGGGCTGAACATCACCCACAAGGGCCACCAGTTCCTGCGCCATGCGAGGAAGATCCTTGCCGACGTTTCCGATGCGCGCCGCGCCTTCTTCGGCGAACAGATCGCGGCAAGCGGGCGGCTGCAACTTGGCGTCACCTCGCTGGTCGCCGGCTATGTGCTGTCCGATCTTCTTGCCCGCTACCGCCGCGCCTATCCGGGTGTCGAGGTCTCGGCGATCGAGGACAATGGCGACTATCTCGAGCACCTGTTGATCGGCGGCAAGCTCGACATTGCGGTCATGGTCACCTCGAACCTGCGCGACCGCACCGCGCTGCAGTCCGAAATCCTCGAAGTCTCGGCCTACCGGCTGTGGCTGCCGCTCGGCCATCCGTTGGCCGGTGCCGACATCATCGGCATCGGCGATATCGCCTCGGAACCGCTGATCATGCTGACCGTCGACGAGATCGAGGAGAATACCGGAAAGCTGCTGACGGCGATCGGCGCCAAACCGCACGTCGCATTCCGCACCCGCTCGGTCGAAGCGGTGCGCAGTCTCGTCGCCACCGGCGCCGGCGTGGCGCTGCTGCCGGACCTCGTCTACCGGCCATGGTCGCTGGAAGGCGACCGCATCGAATCGCGCGATATTTCGGGATCGTTGCCGGTCGTCCAGGTCGGCATGGTCTGGCGGCGCGGCTCCGGCCTGCCGCAGGCGGCGCGCGACTTCATCGGACTTGCCCAGTCGCAGCGCATGGTGCGCCAACGGCCCGAGAAGATCGGCCGGTGATGTATCGGAAAAACCGATATCGGCTTTCTGATAAATGAATTTGCGAAACCGGAAATTTCGCAGCACTTTTGAGCCAAGGAACAAAGCTGCCGCAGGAGCACGGCCCCTTAGAGCCGCGCATCCAACGTTTGAACGGGCGCATGACCTTTTCCGAAAACCGAAACCGGTTTCGAGGTCATGCAAAATGGGAGATCGACGATGAATTCATTGCTGAAATCATGCACTGCCTTGACGGTCGCGCTGACCTTCTCCGGCCAGGCCATCGCCCAGGTCAAGGAGCTGGGCAAGGGTGAAGGCGAGGTCAATATCGTCGCCTGGCCGGGCTATATCGAGCGCGGCGAAACCGACAAGGGCTATGATTGGGTCACCTCGTTCGAGAAGGAAACCGGCTGCAAGGTCAACGTCAAGACCGCCAACACCTCCGACGAGATGGTTTCGTTGATGAACGAAGGCGGTTTCGACCTTGTCACTGCCTCGGGCGACGCCTCGCTGCGCCTGGTTGCGGGCAAGCGCGTCCAGCCGATCAACACCGACCTCATCCCGAGCTGGAAGACGGTCGACGACCGGCTGAAGGATGCGCCCTGGTTCACCGTCGGCGGTGTCCATTACGGCGTGCCGTACCAATGGGGGCCGAATGTGCTGATGTACAACACCGAAGTGTTCAAGGAGGCGCCGAAGAGCTGGAACATCGTGTTCGAGGAAATGAAGCTACCCGACGGCAAGTCGAACAAGGGCCGCGTCCAGGCCTATGACGGGCCGATCCACATTGCTGATGCCGCCAACTACCTGATGGCCCACAAGCCGGAGCTCGGCATCAAGGATCCGTACGAACTGACTGAGGACCAGTACCAGGCTGCGCTCGACCTGCTGCGCGTCCAGCGTACGCTGGTCGGACGCTACTGGCATGACGCTGCCATCCAGGTCGACGATTTCCAGAACGAAGGCGTCGTCGCCTCCGGTTCATGGCCCTATCAGGTCAACACGCTGATCGCGGCCAAGAAGCCGGTCGCCTCGACCATTCCCGAGGAGGGCGTCACCGGCTGGGCCGACACCACCATGATGGAGGCCGATGCGGCCCACCCGAACTGCGCCTACATGTGGATTGAGCATTCGCTGTCGCCGAAAGTGCAGGGCGACGTCTCCGCCTGGTTCGGCTCGCTGCCGGTGGTGCCCGCCGCCTGCAAGGGCAACGAACTGCTCGGCGAAGAGGGCTGCAAGACCAACGGCTACGACAATTTCGACAAGATCAAGTTCTGGAAGACGCCGGTCTCGAAATGCGCCACCCAGAACGACCAGTGCGTGCCCTATTACCGCTGGGTGTCGGACTATATCGGCGTCATCGGCGGACGGTGAGTTCGTCTCACCTACGAAGCTCGGCGCTGCCCCTCACCCTTACCCTCTCCCCGTGAAGAACGGGGGGTCGCCAGCGTTGGAGCGCCTCCCTTCTCCCCGTCCACTACGGGAGAAGGTGCCGGCAGGCGGATGAGGGGCAGCGCTACCCTGAATTTGATGAGCCTGACAGATCAGGACAACCCATGACCTCCGCCGTTTCTTTCCAAAAAGTCTCCCGCCATTTCGGCAGCGTGCGTGCCGTCGACGCGGTCGATCTCGACATCGTGCCGGGCGAGTTCTTCGCCATGCTCGGGCCTTCCGGCTCGGGCAAGACGACGTGCCTGCGCCTCATCGCCGGGTTCGAGCAGCCGACGGCGGGCTCGATCTCGATCTTCGGCGAACGCGCCGAGGGCGTGCCGCCCTATCGCCGCAACGTCAACACCGTGTTCCAGGATTATGCGCTGTTCCCGCATCTCAACGTGCTCGACAACGTCGCCTATGGGCTGATGGTCAAGGGCGTCGGCAGACCGGAGCGGCAAAAGGCGGCGGAAGAAGCGCTGGCGCTGGTGCGGCTTCCCGGCTACGGCGCGCGTCGCCCTGGCCAGCTTTCCGGCGGCCAGCGCCAGCGCGTCGCGCTCGCCCGTGCGCTGGTCAACCAGCCCAAGGTGCTGTTGCTCGACGAGCCGCTCGGCGCGCTCGACCTCAAGCTTCGCGAGAACATGCAGGAGGAGTTGAAATCGCTGCAGAAGGCGCTCGGCATCACCTTCGTGTTCGTCACCCATGACCAGGGCGAGGCGCTGTCGATGGCCGATCGCGTCGCCGTCTTCAACGACGGCAAGATCATGCAGATCGGCACGCCGGAAGACATCTACCAGCGCCCCAAGACCCGCTTCGTCGCCGATTTCGTCGGCTCGTCCAACGTACTGCCGCCGGATTTCGTCCAGCGCTATGCCGGCCAGCATCGCTGGGGCAGCCTGCGCCCTGAATCCATTCGCATCGGCCGGGCGGCCAAGGGCGACGGCGTTGCGGCTCGCCTGGTGTCGACCAACTATCTCGGCGCGACGATAAGACTGGCGCTCGATGCCGAAGGCTTGCGGCTGCATGCCATCGTGCCGGCGGGTGCTGCCTTGCCCCGGGAAGGCGAGGCGGTGGTGCTCACCTTCAACCGCGAGCATTTGCATCTGATGGACGAGCTGGGATGAGCCTGGACGCCGCCATGCCGCGGGCCACGACCCCCGCCATCCTGCCGGGAAGCGGCGGCCTGCGCGGCGCGCTCTCCGACCTCTTCTGGCGCCGGCCCCAACTCCTGCTTCTGCTCATGCTGCTGCCGCCGGTTCTTTGGCTCGGCATCGTCTATATCGGCTCGCTGTTCGCGCTGCTTTTGCAGAGCTTCTTCTCGATCGACGAGTTCTCCGGCCTCATCAACCGCGAGTTCACGCTGAAGACTTATGGCGACCTGCTGCAGGCCGCCAATCTCGACATCATCCTGCGCACGGTGACGATGGCGGCGCTGGTGACGTTTGCGTCGGCGGTCATTGCCTTTCCCATCGCCTATTACGCGGCGCGCTATGCGCGCGGCCGTTGGAAGGCGTTGTTTTATCTCGGCGTCATGCTGCCGCTGTGGTCGAGCTACCTGGTCAAGATCTATGCCTGGAAGCTGATCCTCGCCAAGGAAGGCATCCTGACGTGGCTGCTGGCCAAATTGCATCTTCTGTGGCTGCTTGATGCCTGGCTGTCGCTGCCGATCGTCGGCGGCAACTCGCTGTCGGTATCGTCCACCGGCACCTTCATCGTCTTTGTCTATGTCTGGCTGCCGTTCATGATCCTGCCGGTGCAGGCGGCCCTCGAGCGCGTGCCGGGCAATCTGGTCGAGGCTTCTTCCGATCTCGGCGCGTCACCCGGCCAGACCTTCCGCAACGTGCTGTTCCCGCTGGCATTGCCGGGTATCGTCGCCGGTTCGATCTTCACCTTCTCGCTGACGCTCGGCGACTACATCATTCCGCAGATCATCGGCACCTCGCGGCTGTTCATCGGCCAGGCCGTCTATTCGCAGCAGGGCACCGCCGGCAACATCCCGCTCGCCGCCGCCTTCACTGTGGTGCCGATCGTCATCATGGGCTTCTATCTCTGGGGCGCCAAGCGCATGGGGGCCTTCGATGCGCTCTGACCGCGGCCAATCCGCGCCGATCGGCCTGAAGCTCGCTGCCACCGGGGGCCTGCTTTTCCTGCATTTGCCGATTCTGCTGATCTTCGTCTATGCCTTCACCACCGAGGAGAAGAGCTTCGTCTGGCCGCCGCCGGGCCTGACCACGCAATGGTTCGCCACCACCTGGAACCGCCCCGACGTCTGGCAGGCGCTGTCGCTGTCTGTACGGGTCGCGGCGATCTCGACCGCCATCGCGCTGGTCCTCGGCACGCTGTGCGCCGCCGCCGTGTCCCGCACAAAATTCTTCGGCCGCGAAACCATCTCGCTGCTGGTGATCCTGCCGATCGCGCTGCCCGGCATCATCACCGGCATCGCGCTGCGCTCGGCGTTCGCGCTGGCCGAAATCCCGTTCTCGTTCTGGACGATCGTGCTCGGCCACGCCACCTTCTGCGTGGTCGTCGTCTACAACAATGCGGTCGCCCGTTTCCGCCGCACGTCCGGCTCGATGATCGAGGCGTCGATGGACCTCGGCGCCGACGGTTTCCAGACCTTTCGGCATGTCGTGCTGCCCAACATCGCAACCGCGCTGCTGGCCGGCGGCATGCTGGCCTTTGCGCTGTCCTTCGACGAGGTCATCGTCACCACCTTCACCGCCGGCCAGCAGCAAACGGTGCCGATCTGGATGCTCGAAGAGTTGATCCGTCCGCGCCAGCGTCCGGTCACCAATGTCGTGGCGATGGTCGTGGTGCTGGTGACGCTGCTTCCCATCCTCGCTGCCTATTACCTGACCCGCGACGGCGACCAGATCGCCGGTTCGGGCAAATGATCTCGTTCATAAGGGAGAGACTTCCATGGACACGCAGATGCTGATCGGCTCGAAATTCGAAAAAGGCACCGAGACCGAGGAACCGATCCTCAACCCGAAGACCGGGGCGACCATCGTCAACCTGCCCGAGGCCAGCCCGGCGCAGATCGAGGCAGCAGTGCTTGCCGCGGAAAAAGCGTTCGTCACCTGGTCCCGCACAACACCGGCGCAGCGCGCCGGCTATCTCCTGAAGATCGCCGATCGCATCGAGGCCGCGGCAAAGGATTTCGCGACGCTCGAGGCGCTGAACTGCGGCAAGCCGATCAATGCCGTGCTCAATGACGAGATCCCGGCGATCGTCGACTGCTACCGCTTCTTTGCCGGTGCGGTCCGCTCGATGCCCGGCCAGGTCGCCGGCGAATACATTCCCGGCCACACCTCGATGGTCCGCCGCGACGCCATCGGCGTTGTCGCGTCGATCGCGCCGTGGAACTATCCGCTGATGATGATGGCCTGGAAGCTGGCGCCGGCGATTGCCGGCGGCAACACCGTCGTCTTCAAGCCGTCGGAACAGACGCCGCTGACCGCGCTGAAGCTGGCGAAAATCCTTGCCGATATCCTGCCGGAAGGCGTCGTCAACGTCGTGCTCGGCCGCGGCGACAGTGTCGGCAACACGCTGATCAACCACCCGAAGGTCAACATGATCTCGATCACCGGTGACGTCGCCACCGGCAAGAAGGTGCTGCAGGCCGCCGCCAAATCGGTCAAGCGCACACATCTCGAGCTCGGCGGCAAGGCGCCGGTCATCGTCTTCGATGACGCCGATCTCGGTGCGGTGGTCAACGGCCTGCGCGCCTTCGGCTATTACAATGCCGGCCAGGACTGCACCGCCGCCTGCCGCATCTACGCCGGCAAGAAGATCTACGACAAGCTTGTCGCCGACCTCTCCGCTGCGGTCTCGACCATCAAGTATGATCGCCCCGACGATACCGAGAACGAGATCGGCCCGCTGATTTCGCGTCGCCAGCGTGATCGCGTCTCGAGCTTCGTCGAGCGCGCCTCTGAGCTCAAGCACATCGAGATTACCACGGGCGGCAAGCCGGGCGAGGGCTCCGGCTTCTTCTACCAGCCGACCGTCGTCGCCGGCGCGCTGCAGGAAGACGAGATCGTGCGCCGCGAAGTGTTCGGCCCGGTGGTCTCGGTCACCCGTTTTTCCGAAGTCGACGAGGCGGTGAACTGGGCCAATGACTCTGACTATGGCCTGGCGTCATCGGTGTGGACCAAGGACGTTTCGCGCGCCATGGCGACGGCCGCCCGCCTGCAATATGGCTGCACCTGGATTAACACCCACTTCATGCTGACAAACGAGATGCCGCATGGCGGGTTGAAACAATCCGGCTACGGCAAGGACATGTCGCTCTATGCGCTGGAGGATTACACAGCCGTCCGCCACGTCATGATTGCGCACGGGTAGGGTCCAGATGCGAGAGAAGGTGGCCTGAAGGCCGGAAGTGGCGGCGCGACTATTCTTCCGCCTCGTCCGTCCCGTCCGCCGCCGGCGCCACCAGCAGCACGGTGGCGCCGAGGAGCGCGGCGATGAAGGAGCCGGCGAGGATGCCAACCTTGACCGCGTCCTGCAGAGCGACGTCGCTGGCGAAGGCGAGCAGGCCGATGAACAGGCTCATGGTGAAGCCGATGCCGCAGAGCAGCGAAATGCCGATCATGTGCAGCCAGCCGGCATTGACCGGCAGATCGGCGAAGCCGAGCCGGATGGCAAGCGCAGAAGACCCGAACACGCCGACCAGCTTGCCGGCGACGAGGCCGGCGGCGACGCCGAGCGTCAGCGGCTCGGCCAGGGCGGCAGCGCTGAGACCGCCGAGCGAGACGCCGGCGTTGGCAAAGCCGAAAATCGGGATGACGAAAAAGGCGACGACTTTGTGCAGGCCGTGTTCGAGCCGGTGCAGCGGCGAATGGTCGAGATCGTGGCCGCTGCCCGGCGATATCTTCAATGGAATGGTGAGGGCCAGCGCGACGCCGGCAAGCGTCGCATGGACGCCCGATTTGAGCACCAAAACCCACAGAACGATGCCGAGCAAGACGTACGGCAGCAACGTCAGCACCCGCATGCGGTTGAGCACCACCAGCAGCGCGATGACGGCGAAGGCGGCGCCGAGATAGGCGAGCGACAGCCCGCTGGTATAAAACACCGCGATGATGAGCACGGCGCCGAGATCGTCGATGATGGCGAGCGCGGTGAGGAATATCTTCAGCGAGCCCGGCACTCGGCCGCCAAGCAGCGACAGCACGCCGAGCGCAAAGGCGATATCGGTGGCGGTCGGGATCGCCCAGCCGGACAGAGCGGCTTCATTGTTGCGGTTGATGGCGACGTAGACCAGTGCCGGCACCGCCATGCCGCCGGCGGCGGCGATGCCGGGCAGCACGCGGCGCGGCCAGGTCGAGAGCTGGCCGTCGAGCATCTCGCGCTTGATCTCGAGGCCGACCAGCAGGAAGAACACCGCCATCAGGCCGTCATTGATCCAGTGCGAGACGCTGAGCGGTCCGAGATAGGCGTGGAGGGCGGAGAAATAAGCCTCGCCCAGCGGCGAATTGGCGACGATCAGGGCCAGGGCCGCCGCAGCCATCAGGATGAGGCCGCCGGCCGCCTCGCTGTCGAGGAATTCGCGCAGCATGGAGACCAGCCGCTTTTCGTCCTGCATGTCGCCTCCGTCGTATCAGCGGCAAGGTCCGACACCGCCAAGCGATGATGCGCAAACAGCGCTGGCCGGGCAAGCCTGCAGTCAGAGCCTTTTAGCGCGGCGCGCGCTTGGCGAGGATACGCTGCAGCGTGCGGCGATGCATGTTCAGCCGGCGCGCGGTTTCCGAGACGTTGCGGTCGCACATTTCATAGACGCGCTGGATGTGCTCCCAGCGTACCCGGTCGGCCGACATCGGATTTTCGGGCGGTGCTGCGCGTTCGCCCGCCGTGCGGGTCAGGGCTGCAAAGATGTCGTCGGCGTCGGCCGGCTTCGACAGATAGTCGATAGCGCCGAGCTTCACCGCCGTCACCGCGGTGGCGATGTTGCCGTAGCCAGTGAGGATGATGGCGCGGGCATCGTCGCGCTTCTCGCGGATCGCGGCGACGACGTCGAGGCCGTTGCCGTCGGCCAGCCGCATGTCGACCACCGCATAGGCCGGCGGATTGGCGCGCGCCTTGGCAACCGCTTCCTCGACGCTCTCTGCCGTCTCGACGACAAAACCCCTGGTTTCCATGGCGCGGGCAAGCCGCGTCAGGAACGGCTTGTCGTCGTCGACGATCAGCAGCGAGGTGTCCTCGCCTTCGACCATTGCGCCAATCGTTTCGTCAGTACTCATCGTGCTGAAAATCCTGCTGCCTGATTTTTACGCAAATATAGTTTCGCAACGCTATTGTCCAATTTAGGCCGTGTCGAACATGGTGGCCGAAGCCTGCTCGGGATTGAGGAAGACGCTGCGCGGCCACGATATCTGCACGATAGCGCCCTCGCCGGGCTCGCTCGAATTGCGGAAATCGAGCGTCGCGCCGGAGCGTTCGAGCAAGGTCTTGGCGATGAATAGGCCGAGGCCGAGGCCGCCGCCGGCTTCGGTGCCTTGTCGCGTTGACATATAGGGTTCGCCGATGCGGTCGATGATCTCGGGCGGAAAGCCCGGCCCGTCGTCGATGATCGTGAAGCTGACAACGGCCTCGTTCCAGCTCCAGCGCACGGTGACATTCTTGCGGGCGAAGTCGACGGCGTTCTCGACCAGATTGCCGAGGCCGTAGATGACGCCGGGATTGCGCCGGCCCACCGGTTCCGGGCCGATGCGCTCGCCCGGCCGAAGCTTGATCGAAATGCCGAAATCGCGGTGCGGCGCCGTCACCTCCTCGACCAGCGAGGTCAGCGGCAGGCGCGAGAGGTGCACCTCGCTCTCGGAGGAAAGGCTGGTCAGGCGCTTCAGGATTTCGCGGCAGCGCTCGCTCTGCGAACGCAGCAGCTTCACGTCCTCGCCATATTTCGGATCTTGGCCAAGCGCCTTCTCCATCTCCTTGGCGACAAGCGCGATCGTGGCGAGCGGCGTGCCGAGCTCGTGCGCGGCGGCGGCGGCGAGGCCGTCGAGGGCCGAGAGATGCTGCTCTCGCTGCAGCACCAGTTCGGTGGCGGCAAGCGCGTTGGCAAGCAGCCGCGCCTCCTCGGCCACCCGGAAGGCGTAGATCGCGGTAAAGGCGATGGAGCAGAACACCGCCATCCACATGCCGGCGACATAGATGAACGGCATCGCCAATGGCGCGCCCTCATGCCAGGGCAGCGGCAGGTGGTAAAAGACCAGCAGCGTCGCCGCCACGATCACCAGCGCGCCGAGCATGGCGGTCAGCCGCAGCGGCAGCGACGTCGCCGAGACGACGACGGGCACGGTCATCAGCAGCGAAAACGGATTGGTGAGACCGCCGGTCATGTAGAGCAGGCCGGCAAGCTGCAGGCTGTCGAAGGTCAGGATGGCAAAGGCCGAGAGCGGGGTAAGCCGATGCGCCGCCGGATAGCGGAAGGTCAGCAAAAGGTTCATCCAGGCCGAACAAGCGATCAGCGCAAAACACATGCTGACCGGCAGCGGAAATTTCAGCCCGTAAGCGACGACAAGCACGGTCAGGCTCTGGCCGACGATGGCAAGCCAGCGCAACCTGATCAGCGTGTTGAGGCGCAGCCGCTGGCTTTGCTGGAAGTCGGGTGCGTGCAGGATGTTTATCATGGCCAATGATTATAGAGGGGAAACAGCCGGAGGTCTTTTCCGAAAAAGCGCCGAAGCTGGCCTTCCGTTCGGGATAACAGTCCGGGAATCATTAGGTACCGCGCGGTTTGGCGCGGCTCGTGGCGGCGGCGAGAAGCGGGTTCTCCGGCCAGACATGCCTGGGATAGCGGCCGCGCATGTCTGTCCGCACATCGGCCCAGGAGCCGCGCCAGAACCCGGGCAGGTCGCGCGTCGTCTGGATCGGCCGGTGCGCCGGTGACAGCAATTCGAGCGTCAGCGGCACAGTGCCGTTGGCGATCGCGGGATGCCGGTCGAGGCCGAACAGCTCCTGCACGCGGATTGCCAGTACCGGCCATTCGCCTTCATAGCGGATCGGCAGCTGACTGCCCGACGGCGCGTCGAAATGGGTCGGCGCCAATGTGTCGATCTTGCGCTGCAATTCGTGCGGTACCAGCGTCATCAGGCCTTGCGAAAGCACGCTGGGATCGATCGCGGCAAAGGATGCGGCACCGGAAAGGAACGGCAGCAGCCAGTCGTCGAGGCGCTCGACGAGCGCCGCATCGGAGACATCGGGCCATGGCGCACCGAGGCCGCGATGCAGCCAGCCGAGCCGCTGCCGCAACGTCTCCGCTTCCCTGCTCCACGGCAGCAGCGACAGGCCGTGTTCGCGCAAGGCGTCGAGAATGGCGCTGTCTGCGTCGGCACCGGTCGGCGCCGGCAGCATGCGTTCGGACAACGTGATGGCGCCGAGCCGAACCGTTTCGCGCACCCGCACCGCGCGCCTATCGCGGTCGAAGCTCACCTCGCGGCGAGTCTCGATCTTTTCCGCCAGCGCGGTGCGGATGTCGGCCTCGTCGAGCGCCGCCGCCGCGGTGATGCGGGCGTTCTGCGCCTTACCCTGCAGATCGGCGACGACGAGCCAGGTCTCGCCGGCCAGCGGGTCGGAGGCGTCGAGCATGGCGCCGGAGCCGGTGGCAAGCACGAAGCGGCCACGCTCGCCGCGCGCTTTAGCGACCCGGTCCGGCCAGGCATGGATGAGGAGAGCGCCGGCGGTGCTGCCCTCTCCCTTGAGGGGAGGGTCGATCCGCGTAGCGGACCGGGGTGGGGTCGGTTCGGGCACGCCATCGGCGACCCCGCCGCGTCTCCCTCGTCTCGCTGCGCTCGGCTCGCTCGCCGACCCTCCCGTCGAGGGGGAGGGTGAAGCCTGCTTTGCCAACCTCTCGGCCAGCTGCCGGGCAGCGGTGGCACGCGGCGATCTTTCGGCATGAAAGCGCATCAGCCGCCGTTCGAGATCGGCACCATCGCCGCCAAGGCCGCGCTCGGTGAGCAGCATGGCCAGCATCGCCGCCTCGAGCGCCTGGCCGGTCCTTGCCGCCTCGGCGACCATGTGGGCGAGCCGGACCGGCAGAGCCAGCTTGCGCATCGCGGCACCGGCCTCCGTCAAGCGCCCTGCCGCATCGACGGCATCGAGCGCGCGCAGCAGCGCCCTTGCCTCGTTGAGCGCCGGAGCCGGCGGGGGGTCGAGGAAGGACAGGCTCGTCGGATCGGCAACGCCGAACGCCGCGCAATCGAGCAACAGGCCGGAGAGATCGGCTTCGAGGATTTCCGGTGGCGTGAAGGCCGGCAGTGCCGCTGTCTGCTCGGCCCGCCACAGCCGGATAGCGACGCCCGGCTGTGTGCGCCCGGCCCGGCCGGCGCGCTGGTCGGCGGAAGCGCGGGAAGCACGCACCGTCTCCAGCCGCGTCAGGCCGCTGGCCGGCTCATAGCGCGGCAGCCGCGACAGGCCGGAATCGATGACGACGCGCACGCCGTCGATGGTGATGGAGGTTTCGGCGATCGACGTCGCCAGCACGACCTTGCGACGGCCGGGCGGCGCCGGCTTGATCGCTGCGTCCTGCGTCCTGTTGTCGAGCATGCCGTAGAGCGGCACGATGTCGGTGTCGGCGCCGACCTTGCCCGCCAGCCGCTCGGCGGTGCGCTCGATCTCGCGCTGGCCGGGCAGGAAGACAAGCACGCTGCCCTCCTCCCCGGCAAGCGCCGAGCGGATCACCCTGGCCATGGCATCCTCGATGGTGACGCCGGCCGGCCGCTCGTCATAGCGGATGTCGACCGGAAAGGCGCGGCCTGCGCTCTCGATCACCGGCGCGCCGGAAAGCAATTTTGCGACACGCGCGCCATCGAGCGTCGCTGACATGACCAGCAATCTGAGGTCGGGCCTCAGCGCACCCTGCACGTCGAGCGCCAGCGCCAGCCCGAAATCACCGTCGAGCGAACGTTCGTGGAACTCGTCGAACAACACCGCCGAGACACCAGGCAGCTCGGGATCGTCGAGGATCATGCGGGACAACACGCCTTCGGTGACGACGACGATCCTGGTCTTCGCGGAAGTCCGGTTTTCCATGCGCATGGCATAGCCGACGGTTTCACCGGGCTCTTCGCCAAGCAGTTCGGCCATGCGGCGGGCGGCAGCGCGGGCGGCGAGGCGGCGCGGCTCGAGCAGGATGATCTTTCCGGCGCCGAGCCATTGCGCATCGAGCAGCGTCAGCGGAACCAGCGTCGTCTTGCCGGCGCCGGGCGGAGCCACCAGCACGGCGCTGTTACCATGGCTCAGCGCTTCATTGAGCGCCGGCAAGACCGCGGAGACCGGCAGGTCCGGCAAAGGTTTTGTCGTCATTGTCCTATGATGTGCAGCCAGTTGGCAGCGATCGCATATCAGCGGTGGCGGTCGCCGCGCAAGCTTGGTACCAGCTCAAAGTCGGGTCCGCGCAAACGGGTTCCAGCGCACCGTGCCGAGCCGCACCTCCTCGCGCACCATCGTCAGCAGACCGGAACCGCCGACCACGGCAAGCCCGACCAGCGACAGAAAATCCGGATATTCCCTGAAGAACAGCGCGCCTAGAACCACCGCCCAGACGATCTGCGAATAATGCGTTGGCGCGATGCGGTTGGCCGGTGCGTATTTGACCGCCAACAGATGCAGCAGCTGGCCGCTGGCGGTGAAGGCGCCGGCCAGCACCAGCCAAGCCCATTGCCTGCCATCCGGCAGCGAGAACGAGGTGGCCGCCGCACCGACGCCGTTGAAGAGCAGGCCGTAGCCGATCAGCACGCCGAGCATCGTCGTGCGCTTTTCCTGCGCGGCAAGCGAACGCATCAGGATGACATTGGTGGCGGCCAGGAAGGCGATGATGAACGCCGCCAGATGACCAAGATGCAACTCGCGAAACCCCGGCCTGACGACCAGCATGACCCCGGCAAAGCCCGCGACCACCGCCAGCCATCGCCATGGGCCGACCTTCTCCTTGAGGACCAGCGTGGCCAGGATGGTGACGAATAGCGGCGCCAGGAAGATCAGCGCATAGACTTCCGCCAGTGGGATGGTGGTGAAGGCGTAGACGCTGAGCACGCCGGAGGCGATGCCAGCCCAGGCGCGGGCCTGTACCGCCCAGGGCCGCGTCGTGCGCCAGAAATCGCGCCAGCGCTCGCCTGGCGGCCTGGCAAAGAGCAGAAAGCAGCCGGCAAACAATGTCGAGAAGAAGCCGATCTCGAAGACGTTGAACTGCCCGCCCAGGCTTTTGACAACCGCGTCGCTGCACGAATAGCTTGCATAGGCGATGAGAGCGAGCAGAATTCCGTTGGGCACGTTTTCCAGTTCCGGGAGGGATGAGAGTGAAGATATTGGCGCTTGGCGCGCATCCGGACGACATCGAGATCTTCATGTTCGGTACGATGGCCGCCTATGCCGCGCAAGGCGCAGAACTCTTTTTTGCCGTAGCCACGGATGGCGCCAGGGGCGGCTATGGCGATCCGGCCGCGCTTGCCCGCACGCGCCGCAAAGAGGCGACGGCGGCGGCCGGTCTGCTTGGCGTGACGCCGCGCTTCATCGATTTTCCCGATGGCGCGCTGGTGGCGGACGCCGCCCTGATCGCGGCGCTGAAAGCACTGATCGGCGAGATAAGGCCGGATCTGGCGATCACCCATGCGCCGAACGACTATCATGGCGACCACCGCGCGCTATCGGATAGCGTGCGCATCGCAGCGTCATTCTCGGTGCCGGTGCTGCATGCCGACACGCTCGGCGGCACCGGGTTTTCGCCAACGCACTACGTCGATATCTCCAGGCATTTCGATCTCAAGGCGGAGGCGATCCGGGCGCACCAGTCGCAGGATCCCGAGCGTTTCGTCGACGCGGCGCGCACGCAGAACGCCTTTCGCGCCGGCCAGTGCAACGGCCCAGCCGGATCGTTCGCCGAGGCCTTCCGCTTCGAGCCGGTCTTCCCCTTCGCCGATATCCGCGCGCTGCTGCCGCCGGCCCCAGTGATCCGTCCGGTGGCGGTCAGCAACAAGACGGTGACCTAGGCAGGTCGCCGCAACTTCTCACGTTGCTTTCCTATCCAGCATGCTGCGGTGCAGCAACGAATTCGCTTGCCTTGTTTAGTAAAAATTGCATCACTAAACAAATTACTAAACATCCGACGTGTTGCCGCGCCGTTGTGTTTAGGCCCCGGAGGAGGGGTTTAGCGGGCTCTTGAAACCGTCATCCGGACGCGTTTCGCAAATGGGAGGAAGGCATGAAATCGACCTTGAAACTGGCGTTGGGACTGGCATCGACACTCCTCGCGTCGACAGCCGTTTCGAACGTCGCGCAGGCAGAAGATCTGACGCTTTGCTGGGCAGCCTGGGACCCGGCTAACGCGCTCGTGGAATTGTCCAAGGACTTCACCAAGGAAACCGGCATCGGCATGAAATTCGAATTCGTGCCGTGGACCAACTATGCCGACCGCTTTCTCAACGAGCTGAATTCGCACGGCAAGCTGTGCGACATGATCATCGGCGACAGCCAGTGGATCGGCGGCGCCGCCGAGAACGGCCATTACGTCAAGCTGAACGACTTCTTCGACAAGGAGAAGATCAGCATGGACGATTTCGTGCCGGCGACTGTCGTCGGCTACTCGGAATGGCCGAAGAACTCGCCGAATTACTGGGCGCTGCCGGCTATGGGCGACGTCGTCGGCTGGACCTATCGCAAGGACTGGTTCTCCAAGCCGGAACTGCAGAAGGAATTCAAGGAGAAATACGGTTGGGATCTCGGCCCGCCGACAACCTTCGACCAGCTGAGGCAGATCGCCGAATTCTTCCAGAAGCGCGAGATCGACGGCAAGACCGTCTATGGCGCGTCGATCTACACCGAGCGCGGCTCGGAAGGTATCACCATGGGTGCCATGGACGTCCTCTACAGCTTCGGCTTCCAGTATGAAAATCCGAAAAAGCCCTACGAGATGGAAGGTTTCGTCAACTCCGATAAATCGGTGAAGGGCTTGGAGTTCTACAAGGCGCTCTATGATTGCTGCACCCCTCCCGGCGCCTCGAACAGCTACATGGGCGAAGGCGTCGACGCCTTCAAATCCGGCCAGGTGGCGATGCACATGAACTTCGCCTTCACCTGGCCAGGCCTGCAGAAGGACGAAAATGTCGGCGGCGACAAGATCGGCTATTTCGTCAATCCCAAGGGTCCCGACGGCGACCAGTTCGCCCAGCTCGGCGGCCAGGGCATCTCGGTGGTCTCCTATTCCGACAAGCAGGAAGCCGCGCTCAAATACATCAAATGGTTCGCCAACAAGGACGTGCAGTCCAAATGGTGGTCGCTCGGCGGCTATTCCTGCCTCAACGCGGTCGTCAAGGACCCGGGCTTCCCGGCCAGCCAGCCTTATGCGCAGACCTTCCTCGACTCTATGGCCATCGTGAAGGATTTCTGGGCCGAGCCGAGCTACGCACCGCTGCTGCAGGCATCGCAGAAGCGCTTCCACGACTATGTCGTTGCCGGGCAAGGCTCGGCCAAGGACGCGCTCGACGGCCTCGTCAAGGACTGGACCGAGGTCTTCCAGGACGATGGCAAGATGTAATCGGATGTAACCGGCTCCTCCCGAGCCCATGACCGAACCGTCCCGTGCCGCCCTTGGCACGGGACACAGTTCAGATAAATTCCATTGTCGAGACGATCCAAGTGACCGAAGCAGGACTGACCATGCTCAATCGGACGGCGGACAGCGTTGCCCGGGCTACGCCTGAGCCGTTGGCCCGCAAGGTCCGGGGCATCAGCGACAAGGGCCTCGCCTGGCTGTTCATCTCGCCGACGATCCTGTTGCTTCTCGCCATCAATATCTTCCCGCTGTTCTGGGCGATCTACCTGTCCTTCACCAACTTTCGCGCCAATCGCCCCAACGAGGTGGTGAAGAACCTTGGGCTGGCCAACTACAAGCGCATCCTCGCTGACCAGGACATCTGGATCGCCATGCAGACGACGGCGCATTTCGTGTTCTGGACCATCCTGCTGCAGACGCTGATCGGCTTTACGCTGGCTTGGCTGATCGACCGCAAGTTTCGTGGCCACGCCTTCTGGACGACCATCATCCTGGTGCCGATGATGCTGTCGCCGGCGGTGGTCGGTAATTTCTGGCGCTTCCTCTACGAGCCGCAGATCGGGCTGTTCGCCTACGCCGTTTCGTTCGTCACCGGCATTCCGGCAACCGAGATCAGCATGCTGTCCAACGTGTCGCTGGCGCCATGGTCGATCATCATCGTCGATACCTGGATGTGGACTCCCTACGTGATGCTGATCTGCCTCGCCGGCCTGCGCTCGATCCCCGAATACATCTACGAAGCGGCCGAGGTCGACCGCGCCTCCAACTGGCGGCAGTTCTGGTCGATCACGCTGCCGATGGCGCTGCCCTTCATCATGCTGGCGGTGCTGTTTCGCGGAATCGAGAACTTCAAGATGTTCGACATGGTCAATTTGCTGACCGGTGGCGGGCCGGGATCGACCACCGAAGTGGCCTCGATCACGCTGAAGCGGCAGGCCTTCGAAAGCTGGCGGACGGGCTATTCCTCGGCCTTCGCCATCATCCTGTTCGTCGCGGTGTTCGGCCTGGCGAACATCTACGTCAAGGCGCTCAACAAGGTGAAGCAGAGATGAGCCTGACGTCAGCCCATTCGGTCGTCGCACCCTCGGCCACGTCAAAGCGCGTCGCCGGCACGATCATCGTCGCCTACGCGTTGATCTCGATCGTGCCGCTGCTGTGGATCTTCGCCACCAGCTTCAAGACGCCGCCGGATTCGATCGCCTATCCGCCGAAGATCCTGTTCCAGCCCAGCGTTGAGGGCTACTGCAACCTGTTCACGACGCGGACAAGGCAGACGCCGGAATACATCAACTCGCTGGGGCCGGCGACGGGCCTTTGCGACGAGACGGTGCGCAAGCGCAACATGGTGATCGCCGGCCCCTCGAACTTCATGCCGCGCTTCGTCAATTCGCTGATCATCGCCTTCGGCTCAACCTTTTGCGCAGTGTTCCTCGGCACGCTGTCGGCCTACGGTTTTTCGCGCTTCAAGGTGCCGCTCGCCGACGACCTTTTGTTCTTCATCCTGTCGACGCGGATGATGCCGCCGATCGCTGTCGCCATCCCAATCTACCTGATGTATCGCGAGCTTGGCCTGTCGGACACGGCTCTCGGCATGATCCTGCTCTATACGGCGGTTAACGTGTCGTTGGCAGTGTGGCTGCTGAAAGGCTTCATCGACGAGATCCCGCGCGAATATGAAGAAGCGGCGATGATCGACGGCTACACCAGGCTGCAGGCGTTCTGGCGCACGGTACTGCCGCAGGCGACCACCGGTATTGCCGCAACCGCCATTTTCTGTCTGATCTTTGCCTGGAACGAATATGCCTTCGCTGCGCTACTGACCTCGGGCACGGCGCAGACCGCGCCGCCCTTCATCCCGACCATCATCGGCGAAGGCGGCCAGGACTGGCCGGCGGTCGCGGCCGGCACAACGATCTTCCTGGTGCCGATCCTGGTCTTCACTATCCTGCTTCGCAAGCAATTGCTGCGCGGCATCACCTTTGGCGCGGTGCGCAAATGAACCTGACCGCAAAACGCAAATCGCGCTGGCCCGTTTGGGCCAGGCGCGGGCTGATGGAAAACGTCGCCACCGCGATCATCGCCATCGGCTTCCTGATGCTGTTCCAGCCCTTCGCACTGGCGCTCTACACCTATTCCTTCATCACCATGCTTGCCGGCACGGCGATGTTCATCATCGTCTCGAAATTTCCGGAGTAGACGATGGCCGAGATCAGGATCGAACATCTGAGGAAGGCTTTCGGCGATTTCGTCGCCGTGCAGGATTCCAACTTCGTCGTCGAGGACGGCGAGTTCTTCGTCATGCTGGGGCCGTCGGGCTGCGGCAAGACGACGACGCTTCGCATGATCGCCGGGCTCGAACTGCCGACCGGCGGCAAGATCCTGCTTGGCGGCGAGGACGTCACCATGCGGCGTGCCCGCGAGCGCGACATCGCCTTCGTCTTCCAGCTGTTCGCGCTCTATCCGCACATGAATGTGAGAAAGAACATCGGCTTTCCACTTCTGGCGCAAGGCATGCCAGGCGCTGAAATCCGGAGCCGAGTGGAAGAGACGGCGAAGCTCTTGCGGATCGACCATCTGCTCAACAAATCCGTCTCCGGGCTTGCCGGCGGCGACCGCCAGCGCGTGGCGCTCGGCCGCGCCATCGTGCGGCGGCCAAAGTGTTTCCTGATGGACGAGCCGCTCGGCACGCTCGACACCGAATTCCGCGACCTGATGGTCCATGAGCTGCGCGAATTGCACAACCGCATCCACGCCACCACCGTCTATGTCACGCACGACCAGATGGAAGCGATGTCGATGGCCGACAAGATCGCGGTGATGAACCATGGCGTCATCGAGCAGTTCGGCACGCCGCGTGAGATCTACGACCGGCCGGCGACGATGTTTGTCGCCGACTTCATCGGCTCGCCGCCGATGAATTTCCTCGGCTTCGGCGGCGGCCTTTCAAAGGGCGCCAGGGAAATTGTTGTGCAAGGCGCGAAGGTGGCCGTGCCGGAAGTGCGCGAGGATGTTGCACCGGCCGAGATGGCGCTTGGCATCCGACCGGAGCACATCCGCTTCGACGACGCCTCGAAGCTGCGCGGCGCCATTTACGGCACCGAGTATCTCGGTACCACGCAAATCGTGGCGGTGGAGACGGCAGACGGCATCATCAAGGCCAGGGTGCCGGCCGAAATCCGGCTCAATCCGGGCGATCATGTCGGCCTGGCGCTGAGCAGCGCGCGGCTGTCGCTGTTCGCAAAAGGATCCGGCCGTGCGGTGCGCACCGAAATCCATGAGTCGGCCTCCCAGGGGAGAGCGCATCATGGCTGACGTTCACATCAAAGGCGTGACCAAGGTTTTTGGCGAGCATGTCGCCGTCAACAATCTCGACCTGCATATCGCCGACGGGGAATTCGTCGTGCTGCTCGGGCCGACCGGCGCCGGCAAGACGACGACGCTCAGGCTGATCGCTGGGCTGGAGCGGCCCGAAGCGGGCTCGATCCATATTGCCGGCCACGACACGACGACGCTGTCGCCGGCCGAGCGCGACACCGCTTTCGTGTTCCAGCAATATTCGCTCTATCCGCATCTGTCGGTCTACGACAACCTCGCCTTTCCGCTACGCTCGCCGGCGCGCAAAATGCCGGAGGATCAGATCCGCCGCCGCGTCGAGGACGTGGCCAAGATGGTGCGCATCCACCACAAGCTGAATAATCGCTCGACCAAACTGTCGGGCGGCGAGATGCAGCGCGTCGCCATCGGCCGCGCTCTGGTGCGCAAGCCGTCGATCTACCTGATGGACGAGCCGCTGTCGTCGCTCGACGCCAAGCTGCGCGCCGATCTCAGGCTCGAGCTGAAGCGCATCCAGGCCGAACTCGGCGCCACCATGCTCTACGTCACCCACGACCAGATCGAAGCGATGACCATGGCCGACCGCATCGGCATCCTCGCCGACGGCGTACTGGTGCAGATCGGTTCGCCGCGCGCGATCTATTCTGAGCCGGCAAACCTTCACGTCGCCGCAAGGCTCGGCCAACCGGCAATCAATTTGTTGCCGGTCGGACTGCTGCCGGATGGCGGCGCGCCGGCGGGAACGAAGACGGTCGGAGCGCGCACCGAACATCTTTCGATCGAGAAGGCCGCGAACGGCCATGCCGACGGCGTCGTCGATTGGGTCGAGCATCTCGGCGACCAGAACCATCTGCACGTGACGGTGGGGACCAAGAAGCTGGTGACGCTGACCGACCCCGACACCCACCTGGCGCAAGGCGACAAGATCATGATCCGTTACCGCTCGCCACTGTATTTCGGCGCCGATGGGCGACGGCTGATGTGAGCGCTGCGCGAGTGTTTTCCTGGCACCTTTCAACCGGCAATTTCGGGCATCGGACTGGACCAATTCGATGAAGCATTTTTTCAATCGCAGGGATACGACCGTAACTGAGGCACTGGACGGCTTTCTCGGCACGACCGGCGCCGGCGATCTCGCTCGCCTCGACGGCTATCCCGAAATCAAGGTCGTCCTCCGTGCGGACTGGGATAAGAGCAAGGTCAGCATCATCTCCGGCGGCGGGGCCGGGCACGAACCCGCGCATGCCGGCTTCGTCGGCGTGGGCATGCTGACGGCGGCAGTATCAGGCGAGATCTTTGCTTCGCCGAGCGTGGAAGCAGTATTGGCCGCCATCCGCGCGGTAACCGGTCCCGCCGGGTGCCTGCTGATCGTCAAGAACTACACCGGTGATCGCCTCAACTTCGGCTTGGCAGCCGAGAAGGCGCGCGCCGAAGGCTTCCGCGTCGAGATGGTGATCGTCGCCGACGACATTGCCCTGCCGGATATTGCCCAGCCGCGTGGCGTTGCCGGCACCTTGTTCGTGCACAAGATCGCCGGCCACCTGTCGGAAGCCGGCAACGATCTGGCGACGGTTGCCGCTACGACGCGGACCGCGGCGGTGGACATCGTTTCACTCGGCATATCGCTGTCGTCCTGCTCGATCCCCGGCCAGAGCCATGACGAAAGATTTGGCGCCGACGACGCCGAACTCGGCCTCGGCATCCATGGCGAACCGGGCGTTGAGCGGATTGCGGTGCAAAGTGCCGAAAGGCTGGTTGCGATCATGTCGGAGCGCCTTGCCGCGCGGCTCGATCCCGCCAGTGACTACGCCTTGCTGATCAACAATCTCGGTTCGGTGCCGCCGCTGGAAATGTTGCTTGTCACCAATGCGGTGTTGGCTTCACCGCTGGCACGAAAGGTGACGCTGACGATCGGGCCCGGGCAGCTTATGACGGCGCTCAACATGAACGGCTTTTCCCTGTCGCTGATCCGGCTCGATGCGCCTCGCGAAGTAGCCTTGCGGGCGCCGGTCGGCCCTCACGCCTGGCTGCCGGCAAGAGCCGTTCGCCCAGTGAGCGTCGTGCCGGTGGCCAAAGCCACCGGCCCGAACAACGCGTCAAAAGCCAGCCAGGATGCACGCACCGAGCAGTTGGTTGTCGCGGTCTGCGAACGGCTGATCTCGCTTGAAGGCGCGTTGAACGGACTGGATGCCAAGGCGGGAGACGGCGACACCGGATCAACTGTGGCGGCCGGCGCGCGGAGCGTGCTTAGCCGCCTTGAGACACTGCCGCTCGCCGACCCTGCCGCAACGCTCGCCACCGTGGGCGACATCCTGAGCGCCAGCATGGGCGGCTCCAGTGGCGTACTGCTGTCGATCTTCTTTACAGCCGCCGCGCAGGCGTTGGCGTCTGGCGCAACTTTTCCCAAGGCACTTCTCGCCGGCCTCGATCGGATGTCCTTCTATGGTGGAGCGAGGATCGGCGATCGCACGATGATCGATGCCCTGGAACCCGCCTTAAGGGCGCTGGATAGCGGCAGTCTGGAAGATGCGGCGGTCGCGGCGCAGCGCGGCGCCGAGGCCACCGCTGCCATGCGCAGGGCCAAGGCTGGCCGGTCCGCCTATATTGGCAGCCAGCTCGACGGCGTGGTCGACCCCGGCGCCTTTGCCGTCGCCGAGGTCTTCACTGCCCTCGCTGCGTTGCTCGAACCCGCTTGACTGGGGAAAAGAATGCTTCAATTGCCGGATATGCAATTTTCTCGTACTGCCGGCAGCGCGGAGGCCAGGAGCATGGGTGATATGGCGGTAGCGGATCTTTCCAGGCTAATCGAGGCGGCGGCAAACACCATCGCCGCCCATGCCGAAGAGCTGACCGGGCTCGACCAGGCGATCGGCGACGGCGACCATGGGCTCAACATGAAACGCGGCTTCGAGGCCGTGCGGGCCGAGGCCGGCGCGTTCGCGGCAAAGCCGTTGCCCGAGGCGCTGAAGGCGGTCGGCACCAAGCTGGTGATGACCGTCGGCGGAGCCTCCGGACCCCTGTTCGGCACGCTGTTCATGGCGCTCGGCAAGGAGATTTCCGCCGCGCCGGATCGCGCCAATCTGGCTGCGGCCTTCGGCAAGGCGATTGAAGCGGTGGCCGCCAGAGGCAAGTCGCAGGCCGGGCAAAAGACCATGCTCGACGTACTGCAGCCGGTGCATGAAGCGCTGGTGCAGGGAAAGACGGCAGCGGACATAGTCGATATTGCCGACAATGCAGCCGACGCAACGGTGCCGATGAAGGCCTTGCGCGGGCGCGCCTCCTTCCTTGGCGACCGTTCGATCGGTCATATGGATGCCGGCGCACGCTCGACCGCGCTTCTGGTGCGGGCCGTCGCCGAAGCAATCGAGGCGCGCGCATGAGCAATGTCGGCATCGTCATCGTATCGCATTCGCCGCTGGTCGCCGAAGGCACCGCAGACATGGTGCGGCAGATGGTCGGCGACGAAGTGCCGCTTGCATGGTGCGGCGGAAACGGCCATGGCGGGCTGGGAACCAATGTCGAGGCGATCATGGGCGCCATCGACAAGGCCTGGTCGGAGGCGGGTGTCGCCATCCTCGTCGATCTCGGCGGCGCCGAGACCAATAGCGAGATGGCGGTCGAGATGATCGGCGAACCACGCGCCCAGAAGATCATCGTCTGCAATGCGCCGATCGTCGAAGGCGCGGTGATGGCGGCGACCGAGGCTTCCGGCGGCGCCTCGCTCAGGGAAGTGGTAGCGACGGCGCACGAATTGTCGCCCTCGTGAAACGAACGGGAATTTTGACAAGCATGTCCGCAGCAGCCGAAGCCAGCGTCCTGATCACCCATGAGGTAGGCCTGCATGCGCGTCCTTCGGTGAAGTTCACCAAGCTTGCCAAGACGTTTTCGGCCGAGGTCGAAGTGGCGGTCGCCGCCAACGGGCCGTGGTACGACGCCAAGAGCATCGTCAAGGTGATGGCGGCCAAGGCGCCGAAAGGCACTGTGCTGCATATCCGAGCCAGAGGCGACGGCGCCGGCGAGGCGGTCGACGCGCTGGTCGAGCTGGTGCGGCGCGATTTCGACGAGGGCAAGGACCATGCCCGAACCGCTTAGGCTGCAGGGCATTTCGGCATCGGCCGGCTATGCCGAGGGGCCGCTGTTCGATCTGGACCAGGCCGCTGTACGTTATGTTCGCAAGGCGAGTGCCGCGGACGAGAAGGCGGCGCTTGAGGTCGCCATCGGCATTGCCGCGGGCCGGCTCGCGACATTGATCGAAACCAGCGACAGCGAGGCGTCCGATATCCTCGAATTCCAGCTCGCCATGCTGGAGGACGATGCGCTGACCGCCCCGGCCTTTTCGCACATTGCCGAGGGCATGGCCGCTGATGTGGCTTGGCGGCGGGCACTCGACGCCGAGATAGCCGGCTATGAGACATCCGAGCAGGACTATTTCCGGGCCCGCGCCGCCGACATGCGCGATATACGCGACCAGGTGCTACGCGCGCTGACCGGAAGCGGCGACATTGCCGCGCCGGCGGGTGCGATCTTCTACGGCGAGGATATCGCACCGACGCGCTTCCTCGAAACCGACTGGAGTGCCGGCGGCGGCATAGCGCTTAAGGCCGGAAGTGCCGCAAGTCATGTCGCAATGCTGGCGCGCTCGCGCGGCGTGCCTATGGTGGTGGGGCTTGGGCTCGTGGCGCGTGGGGTAGCCGGGCTCGGTGCTTCGCCGGCCCACCTTGCCGGAATCGCACTGCTCGATGCCGAACATGGCGCCATCATGTTGGCGCCTTCGAAAGCGGAGATCGCCATATTCCGGCGATCGTCGTCCTCTTTCGCAGCGCATCGCGGCGAAGCGGCAGCCTATCTGATAAGGCCTGCGGCAACGAAGACCGGCATAGCGGTCCGGGTGCAGGTGAATATCGCCGATCCGTCCGATGTCGACAGCATCGATGCTGCGACGTGCGACGGCGTCGGGCTGATGCGGACCGAATTCCTGTTCGGCAAGACGCTGCCGGACGAGGAGACGCAATATCGCGCCTACCGCAAAGTGCTGGAATGGGCAGGCGACAGGCCGGTGACGATCCGAACCGTCGATGCTGGCGGCGATAAGCCTGTGCCGGGCCTGACCGTCGAGGAATGTAATCCATTCCTTGGGCTGCGCGGGATCAGGCTGTCGCTGGCGCGTCCGGAGGTCTTTCGTGTGCAGATCCGCGCCTTGCTCCGCGCCGCCATGCACGGCAATCTGAAGGTGATGTTCCCGATGATCGCCGTTCCGGAAGAGTATGAACGCGCCACCGCGCTGTTCGCTGAGGAGCAGGCTGACCTTTTGGCGCGCGGCATCGCGCAAAAAATGCCGCCACTTGGCATCATGGTCGAGGTGCCTTCGGTGGCGATTGCGCCGGAGGCATTCGCCAGGGCCGCCTTCTTCTCGATCGGTTCGAACGATTTGACCCAATATGTGATGGCCGCCGCTCGCGATAACATTTCGGTCGCACATCTGAATTCCGTCAGGCACCCGGCCGTACTCCGGCTGATCGCGTCGGTTGCCGCCTTCGGGCGCGAGCATAATATCCCGGTCAGCCTGTGTGGCGATGCCGGCGGCGACCCCGCCTCGATCCCGGCGCTGCTCGAAGCCGGCCTGCGTGACCTCTCCGTCGCTCCCGCCCAACTCGCGATGGCCAAGGCGGCCATCGCGGACGTTTGGATCTAGGCCCGGCATGTCAGACAAGGCGTCGCAATCCGGCCCCGAAGAGGCGATCCGCGCCTACAAGACGATCCTGTCGCAGGTGATCGATCAGCGCCCGTCCGGCATGCGCCAGCGCCTCGCCGACGCGCTGGGCAAGCATCGCAGCTTCGTCACGCAGATTTCCAGCCCGGCCTATTCGACGCCGATCCCGTCGAAGCATTTGCCGGCTATCTTCTCCGTCTGCCATTTCAGCCCGGCCGAACGCGATCATTTCCTCGAAGCCTACCATCGGGCGCATCCGGGAAAGATGTCGCTGGCTGCAGGCATGCGCAAGACACGCCATGTCTCGCTGATCGTTCCCGATTTCGGCGACGACAAGCAGAACGCGGCGCTCGACCGGGCGGTCAATGATTTCATCCAGAAGATCACCAGCATCGCCGGCAAGGGCAGCTGACGCTGGGCTATTTCGGGAGGACAGCCATGAAGAAATTTCTGAATTCCGTCGACACGGTGCTGACCGAGAGCCTCGACGGCTTCGTTGCCGCGCATGCCGATATCCTGGCGCTTGGCGAGGAGCACAAATTTGTCCGCCGCAAGGTGCTCAAGCCGGGCAAGGTGGCGTTGATCTCCGGCGGCGGCTCGGGTCACGAACCGCTGCATGGCGGGTTCGTCGGGCACGGCATGCTGGATGCCGCCTGCCCCGGCCAGGTGTTCACCTCGCCGACGCCGGACCAGATGATGGCGGCGGCTGAAGCCGTCAATACGGGCGCCGGCTGCCTGTTCATCGTCAAGAACTACGAGGGCGACGTAATGAATTTCGACATGGCCGCTGAAATGTCGGAAGGCGTGATGCAAATCGTGACCAATGACGACGTCGCGGTCGAAAACTCGTCCTACACCACCGGCCGGCGCGGCGTCGCCGGTACGCTGGTGGTCGAGAAAATCGTCGGCGCGGCGGCCGAACAAGGCATGCCACTGGAGTCTTTGAAGGCGCTGGGCGAGCGCGTCAACGGCGCAACGCGCTCGATGGGCGTGGCGCTGACCAGTTGCACCGTGCCGGCGGCGGGCAAGCCGACCTTCGACATCGGCGACGGCGAGATGGAGTTCGGGGTCGGCATCCATGGCGAGCCCGGAAGGCGGCGCGACACGTTGAAGAGCGCCGACGCTATCGTCGAGGAGATCTGTACCGCGATCCTCGGCGATCTGGGCGACGGCGCCAAAGGCCGGGCGCTGCTCTTCGTCAACGGCTTTGGCGGCACGCCGCTGATGGAGCTTTATCTGATGTACAACAGCGCCCGCAAAACCTTCGAGAAGCACGGCGTGACGGTGACCCGGTCGCTGGTTGGGTCCTATGTGACTTCGCTCGACATGGCCGGCTGCTCGATCACGCTGAGCATGTTCGACGCCGAGACGGCAGTGTTTTGGGATGCGCCTGTGCACACCGCCGCGCTGCGCTGGGGCATGTAGCGGCGGAGAATGCCCCAGAAATAGTCGGTGATAAGACCGACAGCAGCAGCGTGGTGCATCGCCAGACTGTTGTCCTCCTCACCCTAGGTAAGATAAGGGACTCAGCGGGCTTGCGGAGTTGGGGCATGCGTTACAATTGGGATCGGGCGCCGACAGGTTTCGAGCGTCATGGGAAAATGCTGGCAGCCGCCTTGCTGATCGCCGGCGGGGTTGGCCTCATGCTCGCTGCGCTGCCGCTTTAGGAATCAACTCGAGTAGCAGATTATTTCTCAGCGGGTTGTCTCAACGCGCCTGCCCTGTCACGGCTATGAAACGGCGGTCACGCCCTTCAAATCCCTGGCTGAAACGCTGCACGAGTACGACAAGCACGCCTGCTTTGCGGTCGGGGGTGAATGCGTAAGATTCCGACAGGCTGTAAGAAGTCGGGCAATTCCTCGAACCCGGCACCGCCCTGTCCTCATGCAGCAGCTTGATCGGCTTGCCGTCCTGACCCTGCAGCGTCAGGCGAAAGCCGAGCGCCTTGCCGGTCGTTTCGCCTTGCTGCGTCCTGTCGAAACTCGATGAACAATCCGCCGTGCTGTCGGCAAGGATCTGGTCGAGCTGAATGGTCGAGATGCCAAGCTCGTCATAAGTCGGCCAAAGCCATTTCTGCGAAACCTGCTCGAGGCGCGCAATGTCGTTGTAGGCGACCATGTCGTCGGGAAAAGTGAATTTGTCGAAGCCCGTCCGCTCGCCGCGCAGTGCGATGGCATATTTGGCCAGCAAGGGCGCTGCCAGCTCGGCGGCCTGTGCCCTTGCCTGCGCAAGTGTCAACGTAGAATCCTCCGTCTCGTCGACGATGAGGATCGGCTTGCCGCCGACGAATTGATCGGTGCGGGTGTCGATGATTTCGATCTCCGACCAGCCCGAATCCGAAGCACCGGCATCGAGCGTGCCGTACTGCTCGAAGGCGAAATAGTTGCCGTCGGGCGAAAAGCCGATGATGCGCCGTGCCGCCGCATCGCCGGCCTGAGCAGCTGAAGCGAGTGCGAACGCCAGCGTCGCAACGACGGCAAATCCAAGCTCGTATCGCAGTTTCATCGCGCCCTGCCCCCAATGTCGAAAATTCGGCCGTATCAGCCCCGCAGGCCACGACGACCCTGCATTTGCGGCCGAATTAGACCGACGGCAAACGAAAAGCACAAATACATGGTTACAGAAAGCAGCATACGCTATTTCAAGAACAGCAAACATTCCTGGGGAGGAAGCTGGATGGCGTCACGCTACCACGAGGTCTATGATGGCTGGAAACGCGACCCGGAAAAATTCTGGGCCGATGCCGCCGGCGCAATCGACTGGTTCTCGCCCTTCGAGACCGTGTTCGATGCCAATGCCGGCGTCTATGGCCGGTGGTTCAATGGTGCCTCGTGCAACACCTGCTTCAATGCCGTCGATCGTCATGTGGCGGACGGCCGCGCCGACCAAATAGCGCTTATTCATGACAGCGCGATTTCGGGCACAATCAAGAAATTCACCTATGCCGAGTTGAAGCGCGAGGTGGTTGCACTGACCTCGGTACTCAAGAATCGCGGCATCCAAAAAGGCGATCGCGTCATCATCTACATGCCGATGGTGCCGGAAGCAGCCTTCGCCATGCTTGCCTGCGCGCGGATCGGCGCCGTGCATTCAGTGGTCTTCGGCGGTTTTGCCTCACATGAGCTCGCCACGCGCATCGACGATGCCAAGCCGAAGCTGATCATCTCGGCGTCCTGCGGCCTGGAGCCCGCGCGTGTCGTTGCCTATAAGCCGCTGCTCGACAAGGCGATCGAGATGTCGCGGCACAAGCCCGAAGCCTGCCTCATCCTGCAGCGCGACCAATTGCGCTGCGAGCTCAGGGAAAACTACGACATCGACTATGCCGACGCTGTGGCGCGGGAGCGGGCCGCGGGTGCCAATGTCGACTGCGTTCCGGTGCTTGCCACCGATCCGCTCTACATCATCTACACGTCCGGCACGACCGGCCAGCCAAAGGGCATCGTGCGCGACAATGGCGGCCACATGGTCGCGTTGAAATGGTCGATGGAAAACGAGTTCGGTGTGAAACCCGGCGAAGTGTTCTGGGCGGCTTCGGACGTCGGCTGGGTGGTCGGCCATTCCTACATCGTCTACGGCCCGCTGCTGCATGGCTGCACGACGGTGCTGTTCGAAGGCAAGCCGGTCGGCACGCCCGATGCCGGCACCTATTGGCGTGTGATCGCCGAGCATGGCGTGGTCGCACTTTTCACCGCGCCAACCGCCTTCCGCGCCATCAAGGGACAGGACCCGAGGGGCGAGTTCGTCCCGAAACACGATCTGTCCCGGTTCCGCACGCTGTTCCTTGCCGGCGAGCGCGCCGATGCGGAAACCATCAAATGGGCCGAGCAGAAATTGAACGTGCCGGTGATCGACCACTGGTGGCAGACCGAGACCGGTTCGCCGATGACCATCAATCCCGCCGGACTGGGCCTGCTGCCTGTCAAATACGGCTCGCCCGGCATGCCGATGCCCGGCTACGACATTCGCGTGCTCGACGATGCCGGGCATGCGGTCAAGCGCGGCACACTGGGCAACGTTGTGGTCAAACTGCCATTACCGCCCGGCTGTCTGCCGACGCTGTGGAATGCCGACGAGCGGTTTCGCCAAGCCTATCTCGAGGAGTTCCCCGGCTTCTACAAAACGGCGGATGCCGGCATGATGGACGAGGACGGCTATCTCTATGTCATGGCCCGCACCGACGACATCATCAACGTCGCCGGCCACCGGCTGTCGACCGGCGCCATGGAGGAGGTGTTGGCCGCGCATCCCGACGTTGCCGAATGCGCCGTCGTCGGCATCGCCGATGCGATGAAAGGCCAGGTTCCGCTCGGCTTCGTCGTGCTGAATGCCGGCGTCGACCGCGACGCGGGCATCATCGAAAACGAGGTGGTCGCGCTGGTGCGCGAACGGATCGGCCCGGTCGCCGCCTTCAAGACGGTGGTGACGATCAAGCGCCTGCCGAAGACGCGCTCCGGCAAGATCCTGCGCGGCACCATGCAGAAGATCGCCGACAAGGAGAAATGGAGCATGCCGGCGACGATCGACGACCCCGCCATCCTCGACGAGATCACCGCCGCGCTGAACGGCCGTGGCATCGGCCTGTAGGACGCCGAAGCCGAGTTGCGTCCGAAGCTCCGGTATGGAACGACCGGTGCCAGACATGGTATCCACGCGCTGCGTCGCCATGTTGTTTCGAGATCGAGGCGCATTCATAGCCATACGAGACGCCATTCGTGACCTTGTTCCAGCGATCGAGAAAGCCCCGGACCGTGGCGCGCCAGCGGCTCGAGATGGATCTGCAGGACACGGTCGTCTATGCGATCGGCGACGTGCATGGCTGCTATAAGGAGCTTCGCTCCCTGGAGCAGAACATCCTGGTCGATTCTGCGTCTTTCGAAAGGCGCAAGCTCATCATCATGCTCGGCGACTACGTCGATCGTGGCCCCCAGTCGGCGCGCGTGCTCGATCATCTGCTGGCGCCGCCACTCCAAGGCTTCCAGCGCGTCTGCCTTGCCGGCAACCACGAAGTCGTGATGCTGAACTACCTCGACGGGATCATTTCGAGAGAATCGTGGCTGGCGATAGGTGGCCTGCAAACGCTGTTTTCCTACGGCGTTGATCCGTCGCGCATGGCCGATCTCTACGGTTCAAGCGAGGAGGTCGACCGGCGCATCCGGGAGATCATTCCAGCCGGCCATGTCAGCTTCATGCGTGCGCTGCCGGTCATGGTCTATTCGGCCAAATTCGTGTTCGTACACGCCGGCATCAGGCCCGGCATCGAGCTGGCCGCGCAAGACGAGGACGACCTGCTCAACATCCGCTCGGAGTTCTTCGAAGCCGCGCATCTTCTCGAACGTTATGTCGTGCACGGGCATACGCCGGTCGACATTCCGAAGCTTGAGGGACGCCGGCTTGGCATAGACACCGGCGCCTTCCAAACCGGCCAGCTGGCCGCCCTCAGGATCGTCGACAACCGCGCGAGGCTGATATTTTCCTAGAGCGGGAAGGTCTCAAGCCGCCTGCTCATGAGTGGGTGTAAAGCGCTGGGTTGTCTTGCTCGCTCGGACGCCAGCAGCGTCGCATATCCCAACCGTGATGGCTTAAAACACTGCGAGGTACTTCAGCAGCGAAATGATGCCAATAATGATCACGACAATCTGGGCAATCTGACGAGTGCGACCATCAAGCGGCAGCCGATTGACCAGATACAGCACCAGAATGATGACAAGGAAAGTGATCAGAATGCTGATCAACGGAGTGCCGGCCATTGTCCCTCACTGTATGAAACGTAGAAAAAAGCCAGCACACCGCGTCGAGTGAAGATTGCCCATGCTTGTTCGAGCCGTAGCACCTGACAAGTGATTCGAACAGCCTGGCTGGCGGTGTCGAAGGCTGTCTGGCACGCCACAGAACCTTAACCTCTTTAAATCGTTTTAAATCCGAGAAGGGATATCAACCATTCCTTCAAAGGAGATTTATGAACAAGATATGTGGCGACGGTCGACTACAAGCCGTGGATGAAGCGGAAATCCAACCGCAATCGCAATTTTTCGCGCAACGATGGCGTAAACTGGATCGGTCATCGCGGCTATCGTGAATACCATCGCGGTTATCGCCGTCATGGTGACTACTGGTTTCCTCTGGCGGCCTTCGCTGCCGGCGCGGTGATCAGCGGCGTGATCATTAACAACAACCAGAACCCGGTCGATCGCGGCGATTCGCATGTACAGTGGTGCTACGACCGATACCGGAGCTATCGAGCTTCAGACGATACATTCCAGCCTAGCTATGGCCCTCGGCAGCAGTGTAATTCGCCGTACTGAAACGTAAGGTTTTTGACCGCATCAACAACCTCGCATCGCGCGGGGTTTTCGTAGCGGCGCCAAGGCGGCGATGGAAAAGCGAAAGTAGCGTGGATCTCGGCTTGAGTGTCTATTCCAGACGGAATTCGACAGCGTGCGCTTCAGCCTCGGCAATGAGGCCGCCGTCGACGGCGGCTTCGAACGCTCTGGCAAAATACTGATCATCGGAAGTCTGGTGATCCTGGCCCGAAAGATCGATCGGATACGCGCCGATCACCCGGCCCGTAATTTTCTCGATTACTGTCACCGTCCGCTGCATTGGTTTCTTCTTCAATTAAACGGAACCTATAGCACAGAGAATAGGAACATCAGCGGCAGCCGCTCGCGAGCGGCTTCGCAACGTTCGAGCTACACCACCTGAGGGGACACGACCTTCAAGGCGATATTCGGAACAGCCGCTTGAAACGCATGCCAAGCACCAAACTATGCTGCTTTCGGCATCCGCGACGTGAACGTCGCTCTGGTAATGGCAATCGTCGTGCCAGTATTGCCCGTGACCGTGTCAATGCGTGCTTCAAGCTGTTTAACAAGCGCCTCCACGATCGCTGTCCCCAGTCCCGCACCTGGAATGTCGCGAACGGGTTTGCCCCACCCGTTGTCCGATACGGTCAACTTCCAATCCTCAGCATCGGTCTCATAGGTCACCAAGATCAGCGCATCGACCTTTTCTGTCGAGAATGCATACTTGATGGCGTTGAGAACGAGCTCGGTCACGATCAGGCCAAGGCTGACCGCCTTCTGGGAGTCTATCCTTCCATTTTCCGCCATAACGTTTACAGCAATAGCCTGTGCTTCCCCGATCATCGAAGCGGCCAAACTACTGCAAAGCTTCGACAGATAAGAACCAACCTCGATTTCGTCGGCACCGGTTGAGGCATGGAGATGCCGCTGCACTTCTGCTACCGACAGCACGCGTTGATGGGCATCCTTCAGGTGCTGCCGCGTTTCATCTGAGGTGACGGACCGGGCCTTCAGCAGCAAAATGCTGGCGATGATCTGCAAGCTGTTGGCGACCCGGTGCTCCATTTCGCGCAGCAGCACATCTCTGCCGCAGCAGGTCTTCGGTGCGGCCGAGAAGTTCTTCCTTTTCCCTTTCTATGGCGCGGCGCGCCGTGATGTCATTGAAGGCGAGCAGGATGGTCGCGGCTGAACTGTGGTCGTAAAGGACCTTCCGCGCGTTGAGCAGCATCGTGCGCCGGCCGATATCGGGGAAATCATGCTCGACCTCGAAGCCGTCCATGGCGGTCTTCTCGGGAATGATCGTCTCCAAGAGCAGGTGAAGCGCTGGAATGTCCCACTGGCCGTCGCCCAGCGCGTAGAGCAGCGAGCCGTGCGTCTGCTCGGGGTCGACCCTGAAGGTCTGATAGAAGGAGTGGTTGGCCGCCAGCACGCGAAAGTTCTCATCGAGAACGAGGAAGGGTTCGACCATCGTATTGACGATGGCCTGTGCCAGCGTCTGCGCGTCTTCGATATTCGCAATGGGATGGAACATAGGCTTCGAGGCCAATCCAGGGGCTGTTTCCCCTTGATTTTCTTTCTACCGGGTCGCCAGGCACCTGTCGCGAATTGAATCGGCCTGACACGAGTGAGCGGCCGGTCCGTGCGCACAATTGTTTTAGGAATGGCCTTAGGACACCCGAGGCACTAACACCGGCTCGATGATTCCAGCACTCGACCTCCCGGAAAATACTCTCGAGCTCGACGATGATGCGCTGTTGGATGTCGTGCAGCGGCAGACGGTGCGCTATTTCTGGGAAGGCGCGCATCCCGTCAGCGGTCTTGCCCGCGACCGGCAAAAGACCACAGGTGATCCTGCCAACGATCTGGTGACGATCGGGGGGGCCGGTTTTGGCATTGCAGCCATCATCGTTGCGGTCGAGCGGGGATGGATCGACCGCACCGTGGCTTTGCTGCGATTGCACGGCATGCTCGATTTCTTGGAGAACTCCCCGCGCTACCACGGCGTTTTTCCGCATTTTATCAACGGGCGAACTGGTGCGACGATCCCGTTTCGTCGCAAGGACGACGGCGCTGATCTCGTCGAAACCACCTTCCTGTTTCAGGGTCTGATTTGCGCCCGTGAGTATTTCGCCGGGATGACAACTGGCGAAGTGCGCCTGCGCCAGCGCGTGGACGCGCTGTTGCTACAGGCCGAATGGAACTGGTTTACACGCGGCGCTCGGCAACTCATGTGGCATTGGAGCCCTAATTTTGGCTGGGCGATGGACAGCCCGATCAGGGGTTGGAACGAATGCCTGCTCACTTTCGTGCTGGCGGCGGGATCGGCGCGCCACCCTATTGATCCGGGAATCTATCACGAGGGTTTTGCTGTAGGACCTGGCTTTCGAAACGGGCGCGACCATGACGGGATCGTGCTGCCGTTGGGAATGAATTCTGGTGGCCCGCTCTTCTTTTCGCACTATTCTTTCTGCGGGCTCGATCCCCGGGGCCTAAGTGACCGCTACGCCGATTACTGGCAACAGAACGTCAGTCATACGCAGATCAATTATCGGCATTGCGTTCGCAATCCCCATAGCCATTTGGGATATGGACCGGACTGCTGGGGTCTGACCGCGAGCCATGGGCCGCGAGGATACGTCGCGCATGCACCCGACAGGGACTTTGGCGTGATCACTCCGTCTGCTGCCCTGTCGAGCTTTCCCTATGCCCCGGCGGAGGCGATGCGCGCACTGCGTGGCTTCCTGGGCAAGCCTCGAAAACGCATATGGGGCCGCTTCGGCTTTGTTGACGCGTTTTGCGAAAGCCGCAACTGGTACTCCCGAACCTATCTGGCGATCAATCAGGGGCCGATCATCGCGATGATCGAGAACCATCGTACAGGGCTGTTGTGGCGGCTTTTCATGAGGGCGCCGGAAGTGCGCAGAGGCTTGGAGAGGCTTAGCTTCATCAGCAAGCATCTCAGAATGTCAACACCCTAATAGATCTTTGCGACGCCGGGTGATTCCGCTTCGGTGCAAAAATGCTCGAAACGCGCGGACCGCACTCAGGCAGCCGCCTTTGTGCGCGCTTCCGATTTTTCCAGATAATAGCTCGAATATTTGTCGAAGAATTTTTCCGAGCCGCCGATCGCGCCATACTTGGCGAGTTTCTTCAGCTCGACCTTGTTCAGGACCGCGCCAATGATCTTCTTCGCGATGTAGGGTTCCGAGCTGAGCATCGATTGCACCATCGCACGCGGCGTGCGTCCCCACTCGGTGACCAGCACGAAGCCGTCGACAAGCGGAGCGAAGGCCTTGGCGTCGACGACGGGCCCGAGCGGCGGCAGATCGACGATGATGTACTCGAAGGTTTCCTTCGCGTTGTCGATGAAGCGCCGCATGCCGGCCGAAGACAGAAGCTCGCTGGTATGCGAAAACTGGCCACGCAGGACGGCCGGGATGATCGCCAGTTTGGTCTGCCGGTCGATCTTGCCGACCGACTGCCAGGTCTGCCCGCTCACCACCGCTTCCATCAAGCCCTGCTCGGCCTCCATGCCGAGGCTGCGGCTGAGGCCGGGATTGCGCAAGTCGCCGTCGATCAGCAGCGTTTTCGATCCGTTGGCGGCAAGCAGCCCGGCAAGATTGGCCGCCACCGTCGACTTGCCTTCGCCCGGAAGCACCGAGACCACGCCGATGACCCGGCTGCCCTGGCCTTCTATCACGACGTCGAAGGCGATCTTTGCGTTGCGCAGCGTCTCGGAGAACATCGATGCCGGTGCATCGACGGTTACCCGCATGCGCGCACGTTTTTCGGCTGCCGACAATGTTTTGGAGGGCTGGGATTTGGAGGACTTGACGGTCTTGGATTCAACGACTTTGACGTCAGGCTGACCGCCATTGCGCTGGTCATCCTTGCCAGCCTTGCCGATGACCGGGAGATAGCCGAGGAATTTGAGGCCGACACGGTCGCGCACATCCTCGCCGGTCCTGAAGAAGCGTTCCCTGAATTCATTCAGACCACCAACCCCTGCCCCCATCATTATGCCAAGCGCCAGCGAAAGCCCCAGCACGATGGCCGTTCGCGGGGTTGCGGCCGACTGTGGCATCGTCGCGTCCGAGATGACCCGGATCTTGCCGACTGGGAAGGATTGCTGTTGGGCGGCCTCCTCATAGCGGTTCAGGAATGTCTGGTAGAGTGTCGAGAGCGCCGTCGCCTTCTGGTCCAGTTCACGCAGCTTGACCTGCGACTGGTTGTCGATGGAGCTCTTGCCTGCCGCCAGGGCGACATTTGCGCGGAGCGCGGTTTCGCGCGCCAGAGCGACCTCGTATTCGTTGCGGTAGCTTTCGGTCAGTTGCTTCAGCTCGCCGAAAATCTGCGCCGATATGTCGGCCTTCTCCTTGGCGAGCGCGACGGCCTGCGGATGTTGCGGGCCGAAATTGGCTTCGACGTCCTGCTGCCGCTTGGCGACTGTGAGATAGCGGTTCTTCAGCGTCGTGATGACGGAGCTGCTCGGCTGGTCGTTCGATATCGCGGCGTCCTTGAACGCATTGTCCGACCCGCTTTCGACGATCGACTTGTACTGCTGATAGCGGGCGCCGGCACGTGCGGTATCGGCCTGTGCGACGATCAGCTGAGTGTTGAGATCGGACAGTTGCTTGTCGCTGATCAGCTGGCCGTCATTGACGGCCAATCCATGTTCGGCCCTGAACTTTTCGACCGCCAGTGCGGCCGCCTGGGAGCTCTCACGAAGCTCGGTCAGCCGGCCCTGCAGCCAGACAGCCGCCCGCTCGGTCGCGTCGAAGCTGGCATCAAGCTGATCGGCGAGATAGGCGTCGGCATAGGCCTTGGTGATGGCGGTCGCAAGCGCCGGATCCGTCGCCTGAAAGGAGATGCTGATGACAAAGCTTCGGCCGATCCGCTCGGCATCGAGTTGGTTCTGCAGTTTGAAGATTGCGTAGTCGCGGGACGACGACGATGCGGTGATCGCGTCACGCGTCGCGGCATCAAGCTGAGTGACATCGGTTGTGCTCGCGGCGCGCTTGGGGCGGACAGACTGGATGATACCGCGTACAAAGCTTGCGACCTTAGACAGGGCCGATGTCGGAGGGTTCATGAAAGCGTCGTTCTGATCGAGCTTCAGCTTGTCGACGACCACCCCCGCCAGCCTGGCCGACTGTAGAATTTCGATCTGGCTCAGAACGGCGGAGTCGGTCTGCATGCTGACCGACGCCGCCGAAATATCGTCGACGACCTTGTTCAATCCTTCGTCGATCAGCACGCTGCTCGTCGCCACATAGGTAGGAGGCGTGGTCTGCAAATAGAGCACGCCGAGAAAGAGACCGATGATGGCGCAGGCGGCAACCACTTTCGCCTGCCGCGCGGCCATGCCAAGCAGACGCTCGATGTCGATGAAGTCTTCGGCGTTTGCCGCACTCGAAGTCGGCAATGGCGTCCTCTTGTCGACAGGAAAATTGGCATAGTTCATCTTCGGTCCAATTCTAGTTTGCAGGCGCTACCGCCTCGAAGATCGGCACATAGGGTGCAAACCTTGCGCCGGACAGTGCGCGTTACGCGCGGCGCAACGGCCTGTCCTGCGTCATCAGCCGCACCCACAATGCCTCGAAAAAATGGACATTATGCGGCTTCTTCCCGACGCTGATGCGACCGGACGAATTCCTGCAGCATCTCGAAGATCGGACCCTTCATGTCCTCACGCGCCAGCGCGAAAGCGACATTGGCCTGGATGAAGCCCTCCTTCGAACCGCAGTCGAACATGCGGCCGTTGAAAGGCTGGGCGAAGAAGGCCTGCGTCTGTGCGAGACGCACCATTGCGTCGGTCAGTTGGATCTCGTTGCCGGCGCCGCGTTGCTGGCTGCCCAGCAGCGAGAATATCTCGGGCTGCAGGATGTAGCGGCCGTTGATGTAGAAGTTCGACGGCGCGTTGGCCGGTGCCGGCTTTTCGACCATGGCCGTCACCTCGAAGCCGGTGCCGACATCCGCGCCGCGCCCGACAATGCCGTATTTGTTGGTCTCGGTCGGATCGCAACGCTCGACGGCGATAACGTTTGCGCCAGTCTGCGCATAAAGATCGGCGACTTCGGCAAGACACCCTCGCCCGCCAAAGGACACCATATCCGGCAACAGCAACGCGAAAGGTTCGTCGCCGATGACCTCTCGCGCGCACCAGACGGCGTGGCCGAGGCCTTGCGGCGACTGCTGACGGATGAAGCTCGTCGCGCCGGCGACGGGAAGCAGGCTCTCGAGTGATTCGAGCTGCGCCTTCTTGCCGCTCTGCTCCAGGGTTCCGATCAGTTCAGGATGCAGATCGAAATAGTCCTCGATCACCGCCTTGTTGCGGCCGGTGACGAAGACGATGTGCTCGATGCCGGCCTCGAATGCCTCGTCCACCGCATATTGCACCACAGGCTTGTCGACCACCGGCAGCATTTCCTTCGGCATGGATTTGGTCGCCGGCAGGAACCGCGTTCCAAGCCCCGCCACCGGTATGACTGCCTTCCTGACTTTTTTCATTGCATGTTCCTTCTGAGGAGATCGATTTCAACCCTGTCGCAGGCGGCGAAATTTGTCTTCATTCGCCTGCAGCCCTTTACCTCCCCGCCACCACGGCAAACTGTGCCGCTACCCTTCGCAGCCGGACGGCGATCGGCATGCTCATATGCCGAACCGCCGCCGGATCGCTGAGCGCCGTCCATATCGCCTTGAGCGGGGACCGCGCCTTGATGTGCTGAACCAGCGACAGGAATGATGCCGCCCGCCGCAGGCTGCGAGCGCGCCTGGCGAACGCCGCCGCGGCCGCAGCATCCATGGAATGGGTCGCGGCGAAGGTGGCATCGGCCCGGCGCATCGCCTCGACGTGATGAAGTTCGAGCACCCGGGAGATGGAACCGGTGCGAATGTGGTAAATATAGCCCGTCGTCGGCTCGACCACGCATTTGCCGCCTTTGGCCAGAGCACTGGCCAGGAGGATGTAGTCTTCGCCAATGATCAGGCTTTCATCGTAACGAAGCCCGTTCTCGTTCAGGAACCGGCGCTGGAAGATCGGCTTGAGATAGCCGAGATTGAACCTCGATTCGAAGAGGACATTGCCGCCGATGTAATCCGCCAGCGAGATTTCACTGAGCCCTTCCAGATAGTCGGCCGGGAACATCGTCTCTTCCGCAACGCCGTCCTCCCGAACGACCTGCAGATTATCGACCGCGATCTCGGCGCCGGCTTTTTCCGCGCGTTCGATCATGGTGCAGATTCGCCCGGGATAGACCGCGTCGTCGGAATCGAGAACCGCTACCCACCTGCCGCGGGCAAGCTCAAGGCCGGCATTCCTGGCGCCGCCAGGCCCACGGTTTTGCTCAAGCGCGACAACGCGTACGATGTCTTCGGGGTAGGATCTCGCCAGGTCGAGCGTCCGGTCGCGCGACTTGTCGTCGACGACGATGACCTCGAGGCTGACATTGCGCTGGGCGACGGCGCTGGCAATCGCCCGATCGATGGTCGCCTCGGCATTGTAGGCGGCAATCACGAAGCTCACGTCAGGCTGCACGCTTGCCCCCTTGCTGCGGCGAGGACAGGCCGTATTGGCGGATTTCACGAACCCCGACGAGGCCGCTGACGACGCCGACATGCATAATGCCGCGAAGGACGCTGCGGTTCCGTCGGACGGGGTCGATGGCGACCGGAATTGCCGACAGGAAACTATAGCCGGCCTTTGCCGCGGCAATGCCGACCTGCTTGAGCCGGGCAAGGCCGCGCGCGTTGCGCCCCAGGAGATGACCATGCGTCTGCCCGACGCGGAACCGGCGGCGGCCGAGCCAGTCGAATGCCGCCCTGGCAGGCGGCACCACTTCATCGACCCAAGCCTCTGGCGAAAAGGCGATACTGCCGCCGGCCTTGACCATCTGGTCGAAGAATTCCGTATCTTCGCCGCCGGTCTGGCCACGTGCCAGGCTGAAGCGCCGGCCGCGCAGGCTCTCAGCGCCAATTCTGAGCAGGACGTTGCAGGTGTAGCCGGTGCGGATCTCGCCGCGCACCCAGACCGGCGAGGTCGAGTGGAAATCGCCTTTGCGCATCCAGTCGGGCGCATCCGGCAGGTAACGGGCTTGCACCGGCCCGAGCACGGCCGCAGCACCAGTTGCTTCCACCGCCGCCACCAGTTCGGCAAGCCAGCCAGCGGTGGCCGTCTCGTCGTCGTCGATAAAGGCGACGAAATCCGCCGCACTGGCATCGAGGCAAGCGTTGCGCGCGATCGAAATGTTGCGGGCCGGGGCGTGCCGGTAGGTCACCGGCAGCTTCAACTCCCCCGCTAGCTTGGCGACCAGCGTTTCGGCCGTCGGCGTATCGTCGTTGTCCGCGATGATGACACCGACATCGAATCCCGCGGGCATATCCATGGCTGCTACGGAGCGGAGCGTGTCGACAAGCTCCGGCCGGCGAAATGTGCAGACGCAAATATCGATGCTTCGATTTTTCTTGACCGGGTCCATCACGCTACCCCGCGCTGCGGTCGCGGTGCTAGCAGCTGCAGCCAGAAGCCGACCGACCAGCCGAAATGCATGACCATTGCCGAGACCCCGGCAAGCGCAATGTCGGGTTTGCGCTGACTGACCGCGGTCCAGAAGCCGTAGCCAAGGCAGACCGAGACCCATAGCAAAAGCGGCACGGCCGCCAGCCAGTGGACGAAGGAAAAGGCGGCGAGAAGAACCACGGGAAACACCAGAAGCGGCACCATCTGCCGGATCTTCGGGATCATGCGGTGCTTGAGAACGTTCTTCGCCCGGCCGCGGCCATAGCCGAGATACTGAAAATAGAGGCCCTTCAGCGAGGAGCGCGGGTAGTAGACCATTTGTGTCTTACCGGTCATCCAGATCCGGTAACCGGCCTGACGGAGCCGATAGTCGAGTTCGGCATCCTCATTGTGGCTGAACGTCTCGTCATAGCCGCCGACCGCGGTGAAGGCCGATATCCGGATCAGCGCATGGTGGCCATGATCGACCCATTCCCCCGCCGAAAGGTGCCGATGCTTGGAGCCGCCCGTGCCGAGCCTGGAATTCTGGGCCGCGGCCGCCGCCTTCTGCACCATGCCGCTGCCACTGGTCAGCATCGAGACGACGACCGAATCCGCCCCGGTGGCCTGCGCTTCTTCGACCAGCCGGTCGCAATAGTCGGCGGGATAGCCGCCATGCGCGTCGATGCGAATGAGATAGTCGACGCCCTCCCCGAACCTGGCAACGGCGAGATTGATCGCCGCGCTCTGCAAACGCTTTTCATTGTGGAGCAGGACCACCCGCTGATCTTTTGCGGCGATATCCGCGACGATCGTCCTGGTGCCGTCCGTACTGCCGCCATCGGCAACGATGATCACGGCGCCCAGCCTCTTGGCCGCAGGGCGGAGCTCTCGAAGCAACGCGCCGATATGGGGCGCTTCGTTCAGGCACGGAACCACGATCATGCAGGATGGGAGCGTTTCGGTTTGCGTCATCGGCCGTCCTTCTATGCCAATGCTTCGGCAGCATATGGACCGGGCGCCGCGGCAAGGCCGCGGAGTTTTTCGACGAGCGCCCGGCAATCGGCGCGGTCGTAGCTCCAGGTGCGCGGATTGCGGGCGAGAACACGTGCCCTCAATGTCTCGAACCGATGCTGCTCCATGGTGCCGAGGGCAGCTTCGAGCGCCTCGGGCGTGGCTTCTGGCAAAAGAACGCCGATGCCTTGCCGATCGAGGAACCGGCCGGTCTCGGTGTTGCCCATCGAGATCGGCACGGCTCCGAAGCGGCAGCCCTCATAGAGACGGTTGGGCAGCAGCCATTCGGAATTCAGGCCCTGCTCAAAAAAGTCGATGGCCCAGGAAAAGTGAACCTCGCGGTAGATCGCCGCCATATCCTCCGGATTGCGATAGGGTCCGCCAAACGAGAGCCAGGGTTCCGATTCAACAAAACCGTGGAAATCGGGAAATTCGGACAACGCCGGGCGGCCTCTGAGGACGATTTCGAAGCGGCCGTCGAGGCGGCGCGAAAATTCGGCCAGAAGCTCCAGGGAGCGGCGGCAGCGGAGCGCCCCGAACCAGCCGATTCGCCAAGGCGGCGCAACGGGATTCTCCTCCGTCATGCGGTCATCCAGGGAAGCCGCGGCTGGCTCGAAATACTTGTTTTCGAGCAGTTCGACCGGCGCGGCAATCTGTCCGAACGGCTTGAAATAATTGGCGATGAAGGCCGGAGAGCTGGTCACCAGAAGCTTCACATCCCTGGCCAGGAAGCGTTCTGCGCCGCGCATCGCCCAGCCCAGCGGATCGTCGCGAAGCAGCAGACGATGGATGTCGAGGCACTCGTAGACAATCGGCACCGTTGCCTGGAAAGCCGACCTGGCCCGCCGGGCAAGCGCCAGCATTTCCAAATTGCGCGCGATAATGAGGTCGGGCCGTTGCATTGAACCCAGCTTGGAGCCGGTCGAGACCACCGCCTTCATGATCGCCGCCAGACGCTGGGCGAATCGGCCATCACGCGTCGGGCCGAGATCGATCGGCTGCAAGCCCTCGACATCAGCAACCGCGCTTGCCGTTCGACGAAAGCCCGCCAGCGTAACCTGGGCGCCGCCTGCCTTGAGCATTATGATCCGCCGGCGCACTGCCGGGTCGGAGACGTCGTGTACCAAGTACAAGACATGCAGCATGAAAACTCGACCGCTGTTGGCCCGCCCGCGACAATGCTAGTACAGCTCTTGCTGCATCGCAACATTTTTGGTTGCAGCGTAGCAAAGATCCACATTTTTTGTTGCACTGCAAAATCGATGGGTTAATCTCGCTCTGCTTGGGCCGCATGGACCGCGCGTTGGCCCTGCCATTGGGCTGCGCGCCAATAATCACGACGCGAGGACCATCCTTGGCGTGCAGCATTTTCGGCCAACCCGCACCTCGGCATCCGTCGACCGAACCGCGGGACTACTCACGAAATGAGGTCATTCAATGAAGATCGCGGTTGAAAACACCGTCTGCCTGAATACCGGAGACGCAGCGATTCTCCTGGCGATTCGCCATGTTTTCAAGACGATCGTGCAGGACGATATCCAGTTCTACGTCTTCGACAGCCAGCCGGAGGTGGCGGCGAGGCTCTACACGAAGAAGGAGTATCCAGATCTCGAATTCCACAAGCTGCTGTCGGAATCGCTGTTCCGCTACAAATACGGCAGTGGGCTGAAGAACCTGTTCAAGCCGATCTACAATCGGCTCGTACTCAATGCCCTGCGGCGGTTCGGCATCCGCGGCGTTCTCGGGCGTTTGTTCAGCTCAAGCAATCGCCGTGGTCTCGAGATCTACAAAGACGCCGACCTCGTGGTCACGACAGGCGGAACCTATCTCGTCGAGACCTACAATCTGGAACGGCGCCTCAATCAATTCCGGATCGACGCGATTCTGGGCAAGGACCCGGTCTTCTTCACGCAATCGCTCGGCCCGTTCAACAAAAGTTACAATCGCCAGGAGTTGAGCCCGATCTTCGACCGGAGCCCGCTCATCCTGCTGCGCGATGAACGTTCGAGAGGCCACATTGTGGACATGGTGAAAGACCCCGGCAAATGCCACGTCGTGGCCGACGCCGTCTTTGCGCTGGCCGATACCGACAGGATCGGAAGTTTTCTGGCCTCCGGCCAGTCGGCGACTGTCACCGGCCGCGTCGCCATTTCCGTCCGTCACTGGAACTATGTCAGCGACGGCGAGGGCGGCATGCGCCGCTACATCGACTCGATCCGCGAGATTGCGACCATCCTGGTCAGGGACCACGCCAAGCAGGTGACCTTCGTCTCTACCTGCCAGGGCGTGCCGGAATACGCCCATGACGATTCCAAGACGGCGCGGGCGATCGTTGCCGAACTCGATCCGGAGATCGCCAAGCATGTGAGCGTGGACGCTTCGTTCCACACGCCGGAGCAACTGATGGCCCTGGTGAAAGGCTTCGACTTCGTCGTCGCGACGCGCATGCACATGATGATCATGTCGCTCTGCGTCGGCACGCCGGTGCTGCCGATCGCCTATGAATTCAAGACCAAGGAACTCGCCAAGCGGATCGGCGTCGCCGACCTGCTGCTCGACATCGACACGGTAACGCCCGAGGAAGCGAGCGAGAAGCTCGGCAGACTTACCGCCAATCTCGACCTCTATCGCAGGACGAGCCTTCAGGCAGTGCTTGAGGAGCATGCGTCGGCGATGTCGGCAGGTGAGCTTTTGAGGCCGGTTATTGCCTACCTAGCGGGCGTTGCGCATGGCGCTGGAAAGCGTGGTGAACAACGCACTGCGCGACTGGCGAAGGGCAAGCATGAGGATCAGGCCGATCGAATAATTGAGGGCAACCGCCAGGACCACCGCGAGCAGGTCTGACTGGCCGGTCAGCGATACGGGCAACTCCCGGTAGACGGACCAGGCAAGCAGCGACGACATGATGAAAAGCCCCTGCATGATCAGGAAGTCGGCTGCGGTCACCGGGCCGACCCGGTGGACAAGAACGGCAAGCACCGGGACGCGCAGCATATAGCCGCTGATCGCGTAGGCCGCGGCGACACCGACGGCGCCCCAGTGCAGGCCGATGATGAAGGCGGCGACCGTCGTCAGCGACGAGTAGATGCCCCAGTGGAACATGGTCTTGGTCTTGCCCTGGCAGATGAAGATCCATCCGGTGGTGCTTGAGACGGACTGGATCAGGCTGGCGATGCCCAGCCAGGCGAAGATCGGCGCCACCGCTGTCCAGCGCTCGCCGAAGAGAAGCCCGACGACCTGGTCCGACGTCAGCGTCAGCGCCGCGATGCCGGGCATGGTGATGGCCGCCAGCATCCAATTGGTCCGCACATAGATGTCGCGAAACCGCGCCTTGTCCTCATGGATGCGGCTCAGCAGCGGCACCATCACGCGTGTCAGCGGCTGGTTGATGTTCTGCAGCGGAAACAGCAGGAGCTTATAGGCGCGGTCATAGTAGCCGAGTTCGATCGCGCCCGAATATTTTCCGATCAGGATGTTGTCGAGATTGCGCGAGAAGAAGTTGGCCAGATTGAAGCCGGTCAGATTGGCGCCGAAGGACAATATGTCGGTATCGACCTTCAGGTCCGGCCGCGACGGCGTCCAGCGCGCCACCTGCCATGCCGCGGCCAGCGCGACAACAGCCGAAACCGCCGGGCCGATGACCAGCGACCAGTAGCCCAGTCCCGCATAGGCGGCGATTGCGGTAGTCGCAAGTCCGGCAGCGGCGGTTATCACATCGTTCAGCGCGAGCTGGCCAAAGCGCAAATGACGGTTCATCAGCGCCAGCGGCACCGCGGCGAGGCTGCCAAGAAGCAGCGGCAAGGCAGAGCCGATGGTGATCCCGACCATGCGTTGATCGCCGTAGAAGGCGGCGATGGCGGGCGCCAGGCATGCCACCACCACGGCACTGCCCAGCCCAACCAGCGCACTGATCCAGAATACCTGGTTGAGCTGTTCGGTGCTGATGTCCTTGCGCTGGACCACAGCCTGCTGCAGGCCTAGGTTTTGAAGCAATCCGACAAAGGCCACGATCGGCCCGACGGAAGCCACGAGACCAAAATCCTCGGGGACCAGCAGACGCGCAAGCACGATGACCGAGAGAAACTGGATCGCCATCTTGAAGCCTTGCGCGCCGATCGTCACCACGCCGCCGCGCAGAGCGACGCGACCGAACTGGGGGGGCGGGTTGGCGTTCATGCCGGGCGCCTGGCTTCGGCCAGTTGAGCAACGATCTGCGCAAAACGTTCGTTGAGCAGGTCCGCGTTGAAATCCTGCTCGATCTTGCGGCGCGCCGCACGTGCGATGCGCTCGCATTTGTCCGGGTTCTCGGCCACCCAGACAAGCTTGCGGGCCAACGCCGCAACGTCTCGCTCCGGTGCGAGGAAGCCTGTCTCCTGATCCTCGATCAACTCGGGGATGCCCGAGTGATAGGTGCTGACAACAATCAGCCCGGCGGCCATAGCTTCCATCAGCGCCACCGGAATACCCTCGAGATCGCCGTCCTGTGCAGCAACGCTGGGCAGCAGGAATACGTGGGCGTCGCGCAGGCGCTGCTTGACCTCGGCGTGCGGGCGCGGCCCGAGGAAAGTCACCCTGTCGGCAACGCCGAGATTTGCGGCGAGCTTCTTCAACTCTTCCAGCAATTCGCCGCCGCCAATCACCGTATAGACCCAGTCGCGCCGCGGAAGGCCGGCGAGGGCGCGCAGGGCGAATTCGATGCCCTTCTTTTCGGTCAGCCGGCAGACCGAGATGAAGGACAGCGTGTCCCGGTCCCAGGAACGCCAATGATAGCTGATCTCGCCCGGCCGCACGCCCATATGGTGAACCATGACTTGCGCGGCAGGCGCGCCGACGCCGATCAGGGCGTCGCGGAAAAACGCGTTCACCGGCAGCTGGAGAACGCCCTTTTCGAAAACAACCTTGTAGCGCGCGAGCGTGTCGTCATGCAGCGGTTCGCCGACATCGCGGCCGTGGAATATGGTTACCAAAGGAGCGGAAATCCGGCCTCGTTTCATGGCGCGGGCAACGCGCATGCCGTTATTGCCGAAATGCGCGACGATCACATCGGCGTTCTGCAATTTGCGCGCAAAGGCGATGTCGATAACGGTCGAGAGCTTATCCCAGAACCTGCCCGACCATCTCCTGAGCGTCGGGCGAAAGCGCCCCAGTCCGCCCCACCAGCAGACGACCTTGCCAGGCAGCGCCTGCCAGCGGCGATCGTCGATGTTGCTGTCCTTGCCGAACGACGTCTCGTTGCAGACGACGCCGACTTGCATGCCGCGCTCGAGGCACCCTTCTATCTGGTCGAGGACGAAGGTCTCCGACAAAGAGGGGAACTTATCAACTACGAAGCAAATCTTCATCGAATGGACGATCTTTCGAGGCCGGTCGGCGATCTGCTCGCGCGGATGAGGGCTGAAGCCCGTCGCCGCCGTGCGAGGCGCCCCAAGCGTCTGGTGTTGTGCGTGCCGTTGTCCCAAAGCAGCTCCCACCCCGGTCAGGCGCGAGAGCCGGCTTTTGGGCAACGTGTATGGTTTTGGACGAAATGCATCAGGCGGCATGCTCCAGCGCGCCTTGCCTGGCGTTGTCGAGAACACCGAGGAAGGTCGCGAACTGAATGTCTGGATTCATTTGCGGCCGCTCCGAAAACAGCTGCGCCGCCGCCGACAGCCTGTCGTACTCGGCCTTGTCGCTCCATAGCCGCCTGACCGCGGCGACCCAGTCGTCGAGCGGTGCGTCATAGTCAAGTACAACGCCGCCGGCGCCGATCGCTTCCGGCAGGCCGCCGCGGCGGGACCCGACGACCGGAATGCCGCTGCAATGGGCCTCGGATGCCACGCGCCCCCAGGCCTCTTCCCATTTGCTGGGCGCCAGCAGGATCTTGGTGCGGCCATAGACCGTCTTCATGTCGCTGGTACGGCTTTCCAGCCTGACGTTGCGCAGCGGCGCGATGGTCCGTTCGATCTGCGCCCGGTGGTCGTCGTCGAGCTTCCAGCTTTCGACGAACAGAAACGGGATTTCGGGGCATTGGCCGGCGATGCGCACGGCGAGTTCGAACCCTTTTTCATTGTAAGGGTTGATCAGCGTGACGAATTCGCCGGTCGTCGGGGTGCTGTAGAGCCCGGGATTGATGGTCGGCGGAATCACGGTCGAGTCGATGCCGAACCTTTCCTTATAGGTGCGCGCGGTGAATTCGGAGTTGGCGATATAAAGCGCCGAATGCAATTCGCGCAGGTCGCCGGCCAGCTCGTGGAATTCGACGTTCCGCAGATAGACCACCAGCGGCACGCCGAGCGCCTGCAGCGCCTTTCCGATCGGCACCGATTTGTGGCACTGCACGACGGCGACATCGGGATCGAGCCGTTCGACCGCGAAGCGCGCCGCCTCCCAGGGAAACCATGCCCGCACGACCGGATAGCCGGGATAGCTGTCGATGACCGCACGCTGGCGAAGCAGCTTCATCTTGGCGCGCGCCTTGAAGCCGAACATGCCATCACCGAACAGTGCCGCCAGGACCGAGGCGTCATGACCGTGCTCGCGCAGCTGCTCGACCAGATGGTGCGTGCTCGACTGAACGCCACCGCTGAACTGCGGCGTGTAGCCGTTGCCGCCTGCAAACAGAACTTTCATGGACCTGGCTCCTTGCTGGACCGCCCTATCGTCACGCCGCCATTCTGCCGATGCTGTGGTATTCGATGCCGTGGCGGGCGATGACCTTGGGGTCGTAGAGGTTGCGTCCGTCGAAGATGACGGGCGTGGTCAGCGCGTCCTTCAATGCATCGAAGGACGGCGCACTGAAGCTCTTCCACTCGGTCACGATCAAGAGCGCGTCGGCGCCTCGCACAGCGGCCTCTTTGGTGCCGCACAGCTGCAGGTCGTCGCGCAACCCGTAGATCGCCTGGCATTCCTGCATCGCCTCGGGATCGTAGGCCTGCACATTGGCACCGGCGGCCCAGAGCGCCTCCATCAGCGTGCGGGCCGGGGCTTCGCGCATGTCGTCGGTATTGGGCTTGAAGGCCAGGCCCCACAGCGCAAAGGTCTTGCCCTTGAGATTGCCCTTGAAATAGCGGTCCACCTTCTCGAACAGGACCGACTTCTGCTGGTTGTTGCGCTCCTCGACGGCACGCAGCAGCTTGGCGTCGAACTTGATGGCTTCGGCGGTCTTGATCAGGGCGCGCACATCCTTCGGGAAGCACGAGCCGCCATAGCCGAGGCCCGGATAGATGAAGTGGTAGCCGATCCGCGGGTCGCTGCCGATGCCCTTGCGGACCTCCTCGATGTCGGCGCCCAGTTGCTCGGCCAAATTGGCCATTTCGTTCATGAAGCTGATCTTGGTCGCCAGCATGCAATTGGCCGCGTATTTGGTAAACTCGGCACTGCGCACGTCCATCACGATCATCTTTTCGTGGTTGCGGTTGAACGGCGCGTAGAGCTCGCGCATCACCGCCTCGGTGTCCTCGTTGCTGGTGCCGACGATGATGCGGTCGGGCTTCATGCAGTCGCTCACAGCGGACCCTTCCTTGAGGAATTCCGGATTGGAGGCGACGTCGAAAGCCAGATCCTCGCGCCCGCGCGCCCTCAGCGTCTCGGCAATCCTGGTCTTTATCCTTTCGCAGGTGCCGACCGGCACGGTCGACTTGCCGACGACGATCTTGGGCGCGTCCATCTCACGACCGATGGCCTCGGCGACGGCCAGCACATATTTCAGGTCTGCCGAACCATCCTCGCCCGGAGGCGTGCCGACCGCGATCATCTGGATCTGGCCATGCTTGATCGCCGCGGCGGCGTCGGTGGTGAACTTGATGCGGCCGGCGGCATGGTTCTCCTTGACCATGTTTTCGAGCCCAGGCTCGAAGATCGGGACATGACCCTGGTTGAGCCGCTCGACCTTTTTTGCATCGATGTCGACGCAGACCACCTGATGGCCGACTTCGGCAAGCACCGCCGCCTGTACAAGACCGACATAGCCGATTCCAAAGACAGTCAAATTCATTCGGTTTCATTCCTGTTCAAGGCTTCGGGGCCTGTTCGAGCTTCGGGCTCGGACCACCTTCGGCCCGGCGGGTTCAGATGCGCTTCTAGTTCGTTTTGCATGCCAGCGATTCCGGGAATTGGCAGGGCTGGCCGAGTGCGGTGAATGCAACGCGGTCCACTTGCATGGCGAGCTTGCGGCCCGGATCCGAGAACGGCCCCATCCAGCCCTTCATCGTATCGCTGCCCCACAGGCTGAAATAGATTCTTTGCGAATGGGTGGGCAGCTTCGCCGGATCGGTGATCTCGTGGACAAGCTTGCCGTTGACGTACCAGCGCAGCCGGTCCTTTTCCCAGACGAAGGCGTAGTCGTTGAAGGCCTTGTCGGTGCCCCCGGCGACGTCGACCAGCTTCTCGTTCTTGCCCTTGCCGGCTATGTAGGCGTTGACCTGGACCTTGGACGTGTCCTTGGTCAGCACCTCGAAGTCGATTTCATCATGCGGCTGCTTGTCGGCATCGCCGACGAAGCTGAAGAATGCCGCGTTGACGCCGGAGCCCGTGTCGGTCTTCATCCGCGCCTCGTAGGTGCCGTAGCCGAAGCGCTGCTTGGTCTGGATCTCGGCGCAGGCGAATTCGCGATCCTTCAGCTTGCGCTTCTCGAAACCGAGCGTCAGCATGCCGTCGGAAAGGCCGATCAGGCTTTTGGACCAGGTGCAGTTCTGATGCTTGCCGTTCGTCCAGCCGTCGGAAATGTACCAGCGCGCGCGACTGAGGCTGGTGAAATCATCGACAAAGGACGGCGCGGTTGGGAGATCCTGGGCGCGGACGGGCACCAGGCCCGCAACCAGGCTGCCGAGAACGATCAGCAGAAACGCGCCGTCTGAACGGAGCCGCCGCAGCTTGCCTGGGATCGGGCGCGTGAACGGGGTGCCGCCGGTTGCCGGGGTGGACGTGCTTTTAGGATCTGCGTTCATATCAAACTCACCTTTGTGCTGTGCGCCCCCAAAGCGATCGTTCGAACCGTGACGAAACAAGCTAATCTTGACCTCTGTCGCTCCTAGGCTCCGTGTAGCGTGCCCAAAACCATTGCGCCGACTCCGGGATATTCGCTCAACCTGTGCCGGGACCGGCGGGTTTCACAAAATCGGTCCTTATGTCTGGGCCGTTCTGCCGATCCTCCTCGAAGATTTCATCCAGCGAATGACGGAGATCCTTCATCATCTGCTTCTGGCGCGAGAGCGCAGCGATGCGCCGCTCGCAATTCAGGATCGACCTCGTCAGTTCGCCAACTTCGGAAGACCTGCGGGAGGAGACCGCCCCGTTTTCCATGGCCTCGACCAGGAAGGCGGCATTGGTGGCCGTTGTCCTGTAGCGGTTCTCAAGTCCGTTCTTCTCCGCCTCGACCTCGGCCGCGATCTGGTCCAGCAGCTTCGCCAAGCGATCGAGTCGCGCGGTGTCGGTCTGCGTGTCGCGCGCCGGATCTCTCGATCGGAAGCGAAAGATCGAGGCCATGCAGTCAGCGCCCCATCATCGTCGAGACGATGACCGGCCTTGGCGCCCGTCCACGTTCAAAAGACATTTCTCGCATCGTCCAGCTCCTCTGACAGGGGATGTCTCGGGCCAGTTCGGTTGGCCGTCCAAAATTGCTGCACCGCAACATAGATTGCCATTCCCCGCGCGCATAGGCAACCACCTAGATCGTAAACTCATAAATCGCGTCGAAATGGTGCGAGCCGACCGAGGTAAGGCGATCGCCACGTTGACGAGCCTAGCTTTCGCCGGCTGTGCTGGTTCCGGCCATGAGGAAGCGCAGCGGCGGCACATGCTGACGCTTCGCGGCGAAGCCAGCGCGGCGAAACAGCGCATCCAGCTTGTCGGAGGCAACGCCGCGGACGACGGCCGTGAGGTTGGACGAGCCGGCCAAGGCATAGGCCACAGCCGGCGCCAGCCCGCGCTCAGTCTTCACGTCTAAGAACTTCCGCAACCGGTATTTGTCGCGAATGTGCCGCTCGTGCCTTCTCAGCGCAGCCTTCGATGCCTCCGGCAAACTGTCGATCGCAAGCAGTGCCAGGTCGGCATCGGCCAGATGCTTCAGATCCTGGGTGTTGTGCCGTCCGCTCAGCGAATCGGCGCGCACGATCGCGCCGTAGCCACAGGATTTGATGACCTTGAAGCGCGCGCCATGCGCAACCGCGCGCGCATAGAGTTCATAGTCTTCGCCAAGGCGCAGCTTCTCGTCGTAGCGCAGCCGATGCCGATCGAGGAAGGCGCGGCTGATCACGGGTTTGAGGAAGCCCAGTTCCCCTCGTTGCACACGGCGCCTGGAGATGTTGGCGTCGATGAAACCCTCGAAATCGAGGAATTCCGGCTCGGGCGAAAACGGTGGAGCGACGATTTTCGAGACGTCGGTTGCCGCGTCATCCCTGACAAGCATGATGTTGTCTGCCGCGAAATCCCAATCGGTGCTGGCGAACAGTCTGTGAAACCTGCCTTCGAAAAAGAAATCATCAGCGTCCAGGATGCTGATGAACGGCGACCTGGAACCGGCTATCGCGGCGTTGCGGGCAAAGGAGGGGCCGCGATTGACGTCGAAGCGGATGACGGAAAGGCGGCCCGTGCCGTCGTCGGCTGCATGGGCGACTTTCGCGGTATCGTCGGTGGACGCGTCGTCGACGACGACGACTTCCGCAACCTCCGGCTCGCGCAATGCCGATGCAATGGCAGCCGGGATTGTCCGCGCCGCGTTACGGGCAGCGATGATCACGCAGACTTGGGATGATGTCATGGACATGCCTCTCGATTGCAGAAATCGTTGCGGATTTCCTCGCCCTCCCCGTTCAATGCCTCACCGCCCGTCTGACATGCATCGGCCCAAATGCCTATGCTGCAAGTGCGAAGCAAGCATCGCCAAAATCATCGGCGCCGTCCAGTTTTTCATTTGGCTGGGTGTCATGACGCGGCTGGGCAGGCGGCGAACCGCAATCGGGATAGCTCCCGAAAGGCGCCGCTTGGCAGAGCCGCTCCTGCACGGCCCGGATCAAGCCACTGGCGCGCTCAGTTGGCCCACCAGTCACTGCCGAGTAGGTCGTGGCGATGGAGAGCGGCCGCTTGGTGGAGGCCGGGAGCATCGAGGAATTGAAGAAACGGGATGCCGACTTGCGGCGTGTTGCTGGAGGCCAACGCCCGAAATCAGTGAAGGCCTCTCCTGGCGCTTAATTTCTCGCCTTCGGCCGCTTCGTTCGAACTCAGCTTTCGTTCTGCGTCGCGAATTTTGTCGGCCGAGGTCGGGGCATTTCTTGCGACCATGGCAAAGACCAGCAGAAAATAACCGAGTTGGATGACTATGGCGCAGCCGATGACGCGAAAAAGCGTCGTGCCGAGCGAGGCGCCGCCCAAATAGGACCAGACGACCACGATCGCCAGCGCAAAACACATTCCGATAATGAACTTTGGCAGTGACATACCCGATAGCCCATCAACCGGCTCGGGAAAAAATGTCGACAAGCCCACCCCGAGCACCTCCCTTAAACTCTGCGAGCTTGTTTAGGTTGCCCGCTTCTGGCCGGTTGCTTCCGGCCTTGCCCAATCTGTCCATACTCCGACAGAAACAATTTGCAACTCTATTGAGGCGAGCAATAGGCGGCAAGGGCAGCTACGGAATAATTTTAAGCGAATCCTCAGGATCGCCTCTGCCATGGTGCAATGCACACGTCGGCATCACCACTGATTGACGGATATCGACTCGCTCCAGTAAGATTTATAATATTGACCAGTATCTTATCATAACATCAGTCGATATTTTGAACTTCTAAATGACGGCAAAGCTCCACAACCGGGTATAAAGAGCGATTCGCCCAAAATCAGCCCCAAAATTGGACTAGATTTTCCAAAATTGCCCATAATCTGTCGCCTTTGCGACATAAAGGCAAAATTTTGTGCAGGACGAGTTCATTATTTAGTCAGTTCATGACGCGACTATTACAGCCGGCTGGGAAATTGTGTGTTGCGCTGCAACATTTTTTTGGTATCGTGCGCTAAACCATCCGTTCAACGTATGGAGTTTACGCATGAGGGACGTAGCCAAGCCGGCCGACGCGGATTTTTCGCAGGCCGGCGTCGATTTTCCGCCGCCGATCGGCGGCCTGCTCAAACGCAGCTTCGATATTGCCGGTTCGCTGATCGGCCTGGTCGCTCTCAGCCCGCTGTTCGTGATGATAGCGCTGCTTGTCAGGTTTTCCGATGGCGGGCCGATTTTCTATGGTCATAGCCGGATCGGCCGCGGAGGACGGATTTTTCCGTGCCTCAAGTTCCGCACTATGGTTCCAGACGGCGAGCGGGTGCTTGCTGCCTATCTCGCCGCGAATCCGGAGGCCAACGCCGAATGGATAGCGACCCGCAAGTTGAAGAACGACCCGCGGATCACGCGCGTCGGAGCGGTGCTGAGGAAGCTCAGCCTCGATGAGTTGCCGCAGATCATCAACATCCTGCAGGGGGATATGAGCCTGGTTGGGCCTCGTCCCGTGGTACGCGATGAGTTGGAGATCTATGGCAATTCGGCCGTCTATTACCTGAAATCGCGCCCCGGCCTGACCGGGCTCTGGCAGGTTAGCGGACGCAATGATGTTTCCTACGACAGCCGCGTCGCGTTCGATCGACACTATGTCGAGAACTGGTCGATGTTCGAAGACATTCGCATCATCATCAAGACCGTACCTGCGGTCTGGATGTCGCGAGGCTGCTACTGACGGCCGCTTGCTGGCCGTGCATCGAGGAGCGACTGTCCAGAATTCGAGCCCGGAACTCAGGCCCCGGGACTCAGGCATCGGGACTCAGGCATCGGGCGGGGCAAACCAGATCGGAAACGCTCAGTTGAAAGCAGATATAATCGATATCTTTTGCACCGGCATTCTCTCCAGACGCATGCGGCGAGTACGACTTTTGACGACTTGCCTCACGCTGGCGACCGGCCTGTCGCTGGCCCTGCCGCAGTTTGCCTTCGCCGATGACTATCGGCTTGGAGCACAAGACAAGCTAACCATCCGCGTAGCGGAATGGCAGACCGTCGAAGGCACGTTCCGTGACTGGTCGGCCATCAATGGAGAATACACGGTCGGGCCGGCAGGAACCTTGTCGGTGCCGTTCGTCGGCGAGATGCCCGCATCCGGCAAGACGACCTCGGAGATCGCGGCATCGCTCGGCGAGGCGCTACAGCGTAAGCTCGCCCTGGCTGACAAGCCCGAGGCTTCCGTCGAAATGGCGCAGTACCGGCCGTTCTATATTTCTGGCGAGGTGCAATCGCCCGGACAGTATCCTTGCGTGCCTGGGCTGACGGTGCTGAAAGCGATGAGCATTGCCGGCGGAACGCGGCGGAACTCGGAGAGCGGGCAGCGCTACGACCGCGACCTGATCAATGCCAAGGGCAATTTCGACGTACTTCAAGACCAACAGGTCAGGCTGATCGTCAAGCGCGCCCGCATCGAAGCGGAACTGGCGAACAAACCGTCATTCGAAGTGCCGAAAGAAGTGGCCGACGATCCGAAGCTGCCCAGCATCGTTGCCGATGAGACGGCGATCCTGGCGGCCGACCAGAAGAAACTCAACCTACGCTTGCAGGCGCTCGACGACTTGAAGGCGCTGCTGCAGAGCGAGATCGATTCGCTGCAGAAAAAGATCGTCAACCAGCAGAAGCAGGTCGATCTGGCGAAGGAGCAGCTCAACGGTATCGGCTCGCTGGCGCAAAAAGGCCTGGTCGTCAACACCCGGGTTTTGAATTCCCAGCAAACCATCGCCGACCTCGAAGGCCAGATACTGGATTACGAAACGGCGATTCTCACGGCCAAACAGTCGATCAGCAAGGCCACTCAGGACGCTATCGATCTGGAGAACACCCAGAACTCCACCCTCGCGACCGACCGGCAACAGACGGAAGCCGACCTCAACGAAGCGACGCTGAAGCTGAATATGGAAAAAGGCTTGATGACCGAAGCCCTGTCGGGCAACCCCATGCCGCAATTCTATGGCAACAACGAACCAGCCGCCATGTCGTTTTCCCTGGTGCGGGTGGTCGACGGCAAGACCAGCGAAATCACCGCCGACGAAGACACGCCGGTACTGCCCGGGGACGTGATCAAGGTCAAACCGGCGCCCCTGGCCATCCAGTAGCTTCTTTCCACCGGAGCGAAGCACCCACCTCGCAGGCGGCGGCCTGCGGGGTTTTGGGCTTCGTAGTTTATGGATCAGAAAACAAGGCGGCCTTTGGGCGACGAACAGCCCGGATCGGCCCGCTTTAGCCTCGCACGGCGTCCGGTTCCTCGAGATGGTTCACGGCGCTCCGCCGGGAACGGGCGACGGACGGCACCTTCACCAGCTTGAAGTAGCTGTAATACAGCAGGAACGATCCCATGATGTAGGGATTGAGGGTCTCGACCTCGACGAAGGAGCGGATGAACAAAAGCACCATGACGCCAGCGAGAATCACAGACTCGGCTTGCCATGTCCTGAATATCAGCGCCGAGACGTGCCCCCAGAGCGTGCGCAGGATGATCAGCGACAGCAGTGTCGCACCGACGAAGCCGAGTTCCACCAAGGTCTCGATGTAGGTGTTGTGGAAGTGGAAGCCGCTTCGCGCGGCGATGTAGAATTCATTCCACAGCCGCTCGGCCTCGGAGAAGCCCTGCACCCAATACGCCGCGTAGCCGACGCCGAGGATGGGCGATTGCTGCGCGGCATTCCAGCCCTGCTGCCAGAGGTAGGTCCGTCCGGTGAGCGTCGAATCCTTGCCGAAGAGGCCAAGGACAAAGTCCATTAGCCCGAGATTCAGCGCAATCACGGTGCAGGCGACCAGCCCGCCTGCACCGATCACGAAAATAACCCGGCGATGGCGGAGCGAAAGCAGCTTGCCCATGGAAAGCAGCGCGACCAGGGCGAGAACCGCCGGGGTCGATGCCATCGAAGTGGCCGAATGCGACACGACCAGCAGATAGCCCGACAGAAGGACGATTGGTACAATCAACAAAAAACCTATGCGGCCGCGCCTGAGAAAGGCCAGGTAGACAACGCAGAAATAGATGCCAAGCGATGCGACAAAGCCGATCTGGTTCTTGGAGCTGAAAGCGCCGACGAAATTGTATGTCCCGTCGAGAACGTCGTAGGAATAACTCGCGACCTTGAGCGAGTAGAGCAGGACGACGAAAATCCCTATTAGGGCGCCTATGGTCAAGGTCCGGACGCTGACCGTGCGCGCGGCAATGTAGGCGCATGCGATATGGGAACAATATTGCACGGCCGTCCTTGCCGTGGTGCCGGGAGCTGCCGACCAGAACACCGAGAAGCAGACATAGGCTGCAAACGCCAGCGGAAGCCAGGCGCTGGAAGCGTGCCTTAATATTTTCCGGTAGTCGACCAGGATGAGCGGCAGCCAGACTGCATAATAGGCCAGGATCATGGCCTGGCCGAAAATGGTCGAGTAGGAGAACGCCCAGATCGAGACGGCAACGGCAAAGCTGCCATAGACCGTGTTCTTGTCCGGATCGATCAACAGAGATTTTGGAATCTTCATCTCGGTATCGGTTTTCCGCCCTTGCAGCTCAATGCCGATTTCATGGGCCGCTCATGGGTCGATTCATTGGATCGATGGGAGCCTCGCCTGCAGGCGCTCGCATTGTGCAGTGCAATATAGCGCATCCGGCGCCGCATGTCACCCGGATGACAAACTGGGCGAAGTCGTTCCTGCAGTTCTCCCATGCCGGACGAGACGATTTGGCCAGGAGGCAGTGCCGTTCAATTGCCTGGTGCTGGCCCATCACGAAGCTGTTCGGAGGCTGCAAGTCCGCGCTTGAACTTGTGCGCCGTTGACTTCACATTCGCCGCCGATTGGGAGGAAGACCACATGCCGATGAGTTTCGCGGGACGATTTGCCGGACGGTCTGTTGTTGTCACCGGCGGCGCCTCAGGCATCGGCCTTGCCGTCGCGCAAAGGATCACTGAGGAAGGCGGGCGTGTTTCGGTCTGGGATCGCGATGCCGCCCAGATCGAGCAGGCCAAGGCCATTGTTCCAGGCCTGCACAGCGTCACCTTAGACGTCGCCGACCCCATAGCGGTCGAAGCCGCCGCCCGAGAGACGATAGAAGCGATTGGCGCAGTCGATGTCCTTGTCACCAGCGCTGCCATCACCGGACCGAACATGACGACCTGGGAGTATTCCGTAGAGGATTGGCGCCGGGTCATCGACATCAACATCAACGGCGTCTTCTTCTGCAACAAAGCGCTGGTCCCGCATATGCTCGAACGCAATTACGGCAGGATCGTCAACATCGCCTCGATTGCCGGCAAGGAAGGTAACCCGAACGCCTCGGCCTACAGCACCTCCAAGGCCGCGGTGATCGGCATGACCAAGTCGCTCGGCAAGGAATTGGCCAAGACCAAGGTGACGGTGAACTGCGTCACGCCGGCGGCCGTGCGCACCGCGATCTTCCAACAGATGAGCCAGCAGCACATCGACTTCATGCTCTCTAAAATACCAATGGCACGGTTCGGCGAGGTCGAGGAGGTAGCGGCGCTGATTTGCTGGATCGCGTCCGAGGAATGCTCGTTCACGACGGCTGCCGTCTTCGACGTCTCCGGCGGCCGGGCGACCTACTGAGGCCGGCCGGACGGCAACCGCTCGACCGGATCGCGGCGCCTCAGTCGTGGAGCTGCCGCGAGATCGGCGGGCCGATCAAAAAATCGCTGAATATGACCTCGAAGCCCTCGCGCTGCGGCGAGCAGCACATCATGCCGACATCAACCGTTTTCGAGGGTGGGAAATAGGCAAGCCGCACCGGCTTCCAATGCTTGTCGGACGCGTCCAGATACTGGACACGGATCGTCTCGGCATGACGCGTCAAGCGGATCCTGACGCCGTCCGGGTCGGCCGGAATATTGGCCAGCGACCAGTCGGAGGCATCGTTGGTGACGACGACGGAAAAATACATCAGCCCGTCGGTGTATTCGATGCCGGCCTTGATCCAATGGGTCTCGCTCAGGCGGACCATAAGCCCGGCTTGGTCGTAAAGCACTTCATAGCGCCCCTTGACGGTGACTTCGGCGCTGAAATCGCCCTCGACCTCACGATAGAGGAAATGGCCATTGTCGCGCCAGAAGCCGTAGAACGTCTCGCGCCAGAAGTCTGTCTCCTTGCCGGTCCGCACATGCACCGTATTGTCGCCGAACTCGTAGTGCGGCGGCGGATTGAGCCAGGTCAGGTCCGTATTTTCAGATGCCATCGATTTGCTCGCCTGCCTGGCTGGTCCCGGATGAGTGCCGCCGTGATCAGCCAGCGAAGGTATAGGCGGTCTTCACGGTGGTGTAGAACTCCGCGGCGTAACGGCCCTGCTCGCGCGGGCCATAGCTCGATCCCTTGCGCCCGCCGAAAGGCACGTGGAAGTCGACGCCCGCCGTCGGCAGGTTGACCATGACCATGCCGGCTTCCGAATTGCGCTTGAAATGCGTGGCATGCTTGAGGCTCGAGGTGCAGATGCCGGACGTCAGCCCGAACGGTGTGTCGTTGGCCACCGCCAGCGCCTCATCATAATTCTTGACGCGGATGACGTTGGCGACCGGTCCGAAAATCTCCTCACGGGAAATGCGCATGGCGTTGGTGGTTTCGGTGAACAGCGCCGGTTGCAAATAGAAGCCGCGGGTTTCGCGATCGAGCCGCTCACCGCCGAAAGCGAGATCGGCACCTTCCCGACGTCCGATGGCGATATAGTCCTCGTCCTGTTTGAGCTGGCTCTGGTCGACCACCGGCCCGATCTGGGTCTTGGCATCGAGAGCGTCGCCGATGACCAGCTTGCCCAGGCGATCTTTCATCGCCTCGACGAAGCGGTCATGGATGCCGTCCGTCACCACCAGGCGGGACGACGCCGTGCAGCGCTGGCCGGTCGAGAAGTAGGCGCCGTTGACCGCGCAGTCGACGGCGACGGCAAGGTCGGCATCATCGAGCACGACAAGCGGGTTCTTGCCGCCCATTTCGAGCTGGAACTTGCGCATGTGCTCGACGCTGGCGGCGGCCACGCGCTTGCCGGTGCCGACCGAGCCGGTGAAGGTGATGGCGTTGAGATCAGGGCTGTCGAGCATGGCCTGGCCGACCACCGAACCTTTGCCCATCACCAGGTTGAGCACGCCGTTGGGCAGTCCGGCGCGGTGCAGGATGTCGACAATTGTCCAGGCGCTCTCCGGAACGAGTTCCGCCGGCTTGAAGACGATAGTGTTGCCGTAGGCCAGCGCCGGAGCGATTTTCCAGGCCGGAATGGCGATCGGGAAATTCCACGGCGTGATGATGCCGACGACGCCGACCGCTTCGCGGGTGATCTCGACGCCGACGCCGGGCCGCACGCTTGGCACCAGCTCGCCCGACAGGCGTAGCGTCTCGCCGGCGAAGAAGTCGAATATCTGGGCAGCGCGGACAGTCTCGCCAATGCCCTCGACCAGCGTCTTGCCTTCCTCGCGCGCCAAGGCCCGGCCGATTTCATCTTTCCGCGCGGTGATCTCGTCCGACGCCTTCCTCAGCACCGCGTGGCGTGCCAGCAGGCCCGATCGGGACCATGCCGGAAATGCCGCCTTCGCCGCCGCGATGGCCTGCCGGGCGTGCTCGGCGTCTCCCGATGCATATTCGCCGACCACGTCGTCGAGATTGGACGGGTTGATATTGCGGGAGCCGGCATCGCCCACCCACTCGCCATCGATGAGGTTCTTTCGAAACGGGATCATGTCGCTGTCTTCCTTGTCGTCCTTCGATCGCCGTCTATCTGGACCACCGACCGCCACACCGCAAGGCCGAAAGGCGGGCAAACTTCTCCTCCTCGACAGGCATGTGATAGGGGTCGGGCTGGAAAAGATGATTCCAGTATGGTGCGTCGTGGATCGCACGGGAGGAAAAGTATCATGTCCGACAACGCGTTGCCGCTGGTGATCAGCGCACCCCATCCACGCACGCTCGACCTGATCTTCACGCCGGCTGCGCTGACGAAATTTCGGTCGAAATACCGCATCGTCGAAACATCGCCCGAAGGTGTCGCGGCGCTGCCGGCCGATATCCTTGGCGAGGCGCGCTACATTGTCGGCCAGCCGCCGATCGCGCCAGAGACACTGGAAAAAATGAAGGCGCTGCGCTGCATCTTCAATGTCGAGAGCAACCTCATCAACAACATGCCATATGAGACGCTGTTTTCGCGCGGCATCCATGTCGTCACCACTGGGCTGGTCTTTGCCGAACCGGTGGCCGAGCTCGGCCTTGCCATGGCGCTCAACCTTGCCCGCGACATCGTCGATGCCGACCTCGCTTTTCGTCAAGGCAAGGAATTGTGGGGCGGCGACGGCAACCGGACGGCGCGGCTTCTTTCCGGCGCGGATGTCGGCATCATCGGCTTCGGCGATCTCGGCCGCGCGCTCAACCGGCTTTTGACGGGTTTTCGCACGCGGACAAAAGTCTTCGACCCGTGGCTGCCGCCGTCGATCCTGATCGAGAACGGCGTTGAGCCGGCCTCGCTCGATGAAGTCCTGTCGAGCAGCGATTTCGTCTTCGTCGTCACTTCGGTGACCAGCGAAAACCAGGGTTTCCTCGGCGCCGAAGCCTTTGCCAGGATGCGCGAGGGATCCGCTTTCATCCTACTCAGCCGGGCTGGCGTGGTCGATTTTCCGGCACTGATGGATGCTGTCCGCAGCGGCCACATCGTCGCCGCCAGTGATGTTTTTCCTGAGGAGCCGCTGGCCCAAGATCACCCGGTCCGCACATTGCCAGGGTTCCTGCGCTCCGCCCACCGGGCCGGCGCACTCGACATCGCTTTCAAGCGGATGGGCGACATGGTGCTGGAAGACATGGACCTGGTCGACCGCGGCCTGCCGCCGATGCGTTCGAAGCGGGCCGAGCGTGAGACCGTTTCGCGAATGCGCTCAAAGCCGGTCGACAAGAATTAAGCCGTCTGTCCCGACGGTCGCACATGCTCAGATCGTGAAGGACCAAAACAGGCAGGCCAGTGTCGCAGCGGCGAAGACGACGAAGAACAGGCTTCTCAACAGGATGTTGCGCCGCAGTTCGTTGATGAAGAGATGGCATCCGACGATGGCTGCGACAAACAGGAACCGCCAGTTCAGCAGTGCCGAGAGCACATCGTGCTGACCGAAAGCAAATCTGGCGGCGAGACATCCAACGATGACCGCGAACAACACGATGACCGTCCAGAAGATTGCATCGGCGGCATGCGTCAGGACGATGCCGGCGAGCCTGATCGGCAGAACCATCATCAGCAGTGCGCTGAGGAAGTAGACCGCCGCGAGCGGAATGAATGCCCCTGCATCGGCGACGTCACTCAAGCGCTTGGCGCCGATCGCGCCATAGGGATAGCCATGCCTGGCCACCGCCAGGCTGAGCGCCATCAGCAAAGCCGTCAGCACGGCCGCAAGCGCGAATGAGGTCAGGGCTTTACTCATGGGGCTCCCGTTCCGAACGAATCGAAGTCAGAACGGTGGTAGCCTATGGTTTGTAAATTGCTAGTAAGCATCATGCAGCGGCGCGGCAGAGTTCCTCGGCGCATTCACTCTGCAGCTTGCAGACGCCGCCCGTCGATAATGGTCTTGATCTCGGCGCGGCAGGAGCCGCAATTGGTGCCGGCGTGAAGGGCGGCGCCGATTGCCGCGACGCTGGTGCAGCCGCCGCGCACCGCTTCCGCGATCTGGTTGGCACCGACCCCGAAACAGGCGCAGACGATGGCGCCGCGGTCGACGCTCTTGCCGCCAGGCCTGCCGGCGACGATCGCCAGCCGCGCCTGCCGATCGGCATGGTCGGCACCCAGTTGTTCGGCCGCCCAGCCGCGCGACACCGCTACCGGGGTAGGCGCAAGATAGAGCGCGCCGACCAGCCGACCGCCCGCGAAACGGGCGAAGCGATGGTGCCCGCCGGCGATGTCGTGATAGGCGAGCGCCTCGCCTTCCGGGCCGAACAGCGCGGCGGCAAATCCGGTCCAGTCGCGGCTGTCCTGCAACGCAATTTCAAGGCGCCAGCCGGCGGGGCAGCGGGCGAGGCTCCAATAATCGGCGTCGATGGATGCGGGCCGTTCCGCAAGCACCGCGAAGCCGAAGGCCGTGGCGGCGAACCGCTCGATTCGGGCGGCAACGTTCTTTGAGGCCGGCTGGCCTGAAATCGCATCAGTCGTCGGCGCGACCAGGGCATCGACGCGCGCGCGCGCGGAAAACTGATCGGTCCAGTGCATCGGCACGAACACAGAGCCTTGGCGTTGGCGCCCTGTCACCAGCGCGCGGACCACGACCTCGCCATAAGCTGTCGAGACGCGCACAATATCGGCATCGCCGATGCCGTAGTGCTGCGCATCAGCCGGGTGAATTTCGACGAAAGGCTCGGCCATGTGCTGCGACAGGCGCGGGCTCTTGCCGGTTCGCGTCATGGTGTGCCAGTGGTCGCGCACGCGCCCGGTGTTGAGCACCAACGGGTAGTCCAGGCTGGTGCGGGTTTGGGCGGTTGGGCGGATGGCAATAAAGCGTGCCTTGCCGTCGGGTGTGTAGAAATTGCCGTTGGCAAAGAAGCGGGTGCTTTTGTCCTCCGGCTGGCGCCACGCACCCCCCTCTGGCCTGCCGGCCATCTCCCCCTCAGGGGGGGAGATTGGCAGTTTTGCCGGCACCGCCTTTTCAGCAATGGTAACGATTGGCGAAACCGGTGGCGACATCCAATCTCCCCCCTTGAGGGGGAGATGGCCGGCAGGCCAGAGGGGGGTGCCTTGGCTCGGCGCTGGCCATTGGAATGGCGCCAATTTCTCAAAGGTCCCTGAATCAATCGCGCCATACGCGCCTATATCAAAATCGCGCGCGCCGTCATTCTCGAAACCCGACAACGCCGCATGCTCGGCGAAGATGTCGGCCGCCGACACATGCGAAAAAGCTTCGGCAAACCCCATCCGCCTGGCGACTTCAGCGATGATCCACCAATCTGGCCTTGCCTCGCCGGGCGTGGCCAAAAAAGCCCGCTGGCGCGAGATGCGGCGCTCCGAATTGGTGACGGTGCCGTCCTTCTCGCCCCATGCCGCCGCCGGCAGCCGGACCTGAGCATGGCGGACCGTGTCGGTCTCGCCCAGCACGTCCGAGACAACGACAAACGGGCAAGCCTTGATCGCCGCCTCGATGGTATCGGCGTCCGGCATCGAATCGACCGGATTGGTCGCCATGATCCACAGCGCCTTGATGCGTCCGTCGGCCACCGCTTGGAACATCCCGATCGCTTTCAGGCCGGGCTTTTCGACGACGGTCGGCGCGTTCCAGAAGCGCTGCACGCGGTTGCGGTGCTCGGGGTTTTCGATCTCCATGTGGGCGGCCAGCATGTTGGCCATGCCGCCGACCTCGCGGCCGCCCATAGCATTGGGCTGGCCGGTCACCGAAAACGGCCCGGCGCCGGGCTTGCCGATGCGGCCGGTGGCGAGATGGCAGTTGATGATGGCGTTGACCTTGTCGGTGCCCGAAGACGACTGGTTTACGCCCTGGCTGTAGACGGTCACCGTCTTCGCCGTCGCGGCAAACAGGCTGTAGAAGCGGGACAGTTCGTCCTCACTGAGACCCGTGGCAGCCGCGATGCCGGCAAGGTCGAGCGCCGAGGCAGCGAAAAGCGCTTGCCCGAATCCGGTCGTGTGCGCCGTGATATAGGTACGGTCCAGCGCGTTATGCTGGCCGAGATAGGCGAGCAGCCCTGTGAACAAAGCGACGTCGCCATCGGGCGCGATCGCCAGATGCATGTCAGCGATATCCGATGTCATGGTGCGGCGTGGGTCGATCAGCACCACCTTCATCTCGGGCCGCTTTTCCCGGGCAGCGGCAATGCGCTGATAGAGCACCGGATGGCACCAGGCGAGATTGGAGCCGACGAGCACGATCAGGTCGGCAAGTTCCAGATCCTCGTAATTTCCCGGAACCGTGTCCGAGCCAAAGGCGCGGCGGTGGCCGGCGACCGACGAGGCCATGCACAGGCGCGAATTGGTGTCGATATTGGCCGAGCCGACAAACCCCTTCATCAGCTTGTTGGCGACGTAGTAGTCCTCGGTCAGCAACTGGCCGGAAACATAAAAGGCGACCGAATCGGGGCCGTGTTCGGCAATGGTTTGCGAGAAGGTCGAAGCGACTAGATTGAGCGCTTGGTCCCAGTCGGTACGGCGACCGTGGATTTCCGGATGAAGCAGCCTGCCGTCGAGATCGATGGTCTCGGCCAGTGCGGAGCCTTTGGAGCAGAGGCGGCCGAAATTCGCCGGGTGGTCCGGGTCGCCACGAACGGTTATTTCACCGTCCGCGGCGACCTTCGCCAGCACGCCGCAACCCACCCCGCAGTAGGGGCAGGTGGTCCTCACCTCGCGCGCTTCATCAATCTGCATGGTTCACGCCGCGCGGCTGGCCAGCGCTTCCAGCGCAATGAACAGCCGCTCGCCGTCGATCCGCACCGGAATGGTGCGCACCACGCCCTCGTCGGCGCCGAGCGCCTTGCCTGTCTCGAGCGAGATCACCCAATTGTGCAAAGGACAGGTCACCGCCGTGCCATGGACGATGCCCTGGCTGAGTGGCCCACCCTTGTGCGGGCAATGGTCGTCGATGGCGAAGACTTGATCGTCGGCCGTGCGAAAGACGGCGATCTTTCCTTCGGGTGTGGCGACGCAGCGCGCACCGCGACGCGGAATGTCCGAGAGCGTGCCGATGGATACCCAATTCATGTGGCTATTCCTCTTTTGCGCGTGTTCTTGTCCGGAAACCGCATTCCACTTTTCGGGAACACGCGCCTACTCCGCCGCCTGTGCAAAGCCGACCGAAGCCATCGGCCGGAATTCATGCTTGTCCTTGCCGGAAGCACGTTCCGACCACGGGTCGACCTGGGCGAATTTCTGCGAGAAGACGAAGCGCGCGAAATAGGCCTTGCGCTTCTCGCCATCGTCCATGATCTGGCGCTTGATCTCGGCGATGCCGACGCGCTTGGCCCATTTGTAGATACGCTCGAGATAGCGGCCCTGCTCGCGATACATCTGCGTCAACGCCACGATATGCTCCAGCGCCTCGTCCTCGGTCTTGACCAGGCCGAGCACTTCGGTGCCCTTGATGTCGAGCCCGGCGGCGCCGGCGAAATGGATCTCGTAGCCGCTATCGACGCAGATCACGCCGACATCCTTGCAGGTCGCCTCGGCACAGTTTCGCGGACAGCCCGATACCGCCATCTTGACCTTGGCAGGGGTCCACGAGCCCCACATGAATTTTTCGATACGGATGCCCAAACCGGTCGAATCCTGCGTGCCGAAGCGGCACCAGTCGGAACCGACGCAGGTCTTTACGGTGCGCAGCCCCTTGGCATAGGCGTGGCCGGAGACGAAGCCAGCCTGGCCGAGATCGGCCCACACCGCCGGCAGGTCTTCCTTGCGGATGCCGAGCATGTCGATGCGCTGGCCGCCGGTGACCTTGACCATCGGGATCTCGAACTTGTCGACGACGTCGGCGATGGCGCGCAATTCGGCGGCGTTGGTGACGCCGCCCCACATGCGCGGCACCACCGAATAGGTGCCGTCCTTCTGGATGTTGGCGTGAACGCGCTCGTTGATGAAGCGCGACTGGTAGTCGTCGGCGTATTCGTCGGGCCAGTCGCAGACGAGATAATAGTTTAGCGCCGGCCGGCATTTGGCGCAGCCGCAGGAGGTCTTCCATTCCAACTCCTGCATGACGGCGGGAATGGTCTTCAGGCCCTTGGCCTTGATCAGCCGGCGGACCTCGTCATGACCAAGCGCGGTGCAACTGCACATCGGCTGGACCGCCGCGGGGTTGTATTTGTCGCCGATGGTCAGCACCATCAACTTCTCGACCAGTCCGGTGCACGAGCCGCAGGAGGCAGACGCCTTGGTGTGTGCGCGCACGTCGTCGAGCGAGGTCAGGCCCTTGGCCGTGATCGCGCCGGTGATCTTTCCCTTGCATACGCCGTTGCAACCGCAGATTTCCGCATCATCCGGCAAGGCTGCAACGGCCGCCATAGGGTCCAGGGGGGCGCCTCCCTGGTAGGACTGGCCGAAGATGAGCGTATCGCGCATCTCGGATATATCGGTCTGCTTCTTCTTGAGGTCGTTGAACCAGGCGCCGTCGGCCGTCTCGCCGTAGAGCACTGTGCCGATGATGCGGTCGTCCTTGAGCACCAGGCGCTTGTAGACGCCGGCCGCCGCATCGCGCAGCACGATCTCCTGGCGGTCATCGCCCTCGGCGAAGTCGCCGAGCGAGAACAGTTCGATGCCGGTGACCTTGAGCTTGGTCGGCGTGTCCATGTGGACGAAAGCCGCTGCCTCATTGCCGGCCAGATGGCTGGCGGCGACGCGCGCCATCTCGTAGAGCGGCGCGACCAGCCCGTAGACCTGGCCGTTGACCTCGGCGCATTCGCCGATTGCATAGATGTCGGGATCGTTGCTGCGCATGCCGGCGTCGACGACAATGCCGCGATTGACGGCAATGCCGGCTTCCTTCGCCAGGACCGCGTTCGGCCTGATGCCCACGGCCATGACGACGAGCGTTGCGGGAATGACAGTGCCGTCGGCAAGCTCCACCCGCTCGACCTTGCCGTTGCCGGTGATCGCCTGGGTGTTGGCCTTGGTGATGACCTTGATGCCGCGCTGCTCGACGGCGCGCTGCAGGAGATATCCGGCGGCCGGATCGAGCTGACGCTCCATCAGCGTCGGCATGACATGCAGCACGGTGACGTCCATGCCTTGCGCATTCAAGCCCGCTGCTGCCTCGAGCCCGAGCAGGCCGCCGCCAATGACCACAGCCTTGGCCCGCGACTGGGCGGCAAGCATCATGGCCCGGACGTCGTCCAGATCGCGATACGTGAGCACGCCCGGCAGGTCATGGCCCGGCACCGGAATGATAAACGGCACCGAGCCGGTGGCGATGACGAGTTTGTCATAGGGCTCGGTCACGCCATGATCGGAGGTGACGGTCTTTGCCTGCCGGTCGATGGCGACGATCTTGTGGCCCTTGTAGAGGGTGATGCCGTGCTTGATGTACCAGCCGTCGCCATGGATGATGATCTCTTCATAGGCCTTTTCGCCCGACAGAACCGGCGACAGCATGATGCGGTCGTAGTTCACGCGCGGCTCGGCGTTGAAGATGGTGACCTGGTAGCGCCCAGGCGCCTTTTCCAGGAGGTGCTCCAGCATGCGCCCGGGGGCCATGCCGTTGCCAATGATAACGAGTTTCTCGGTCATATCCTGATCCACTCCGGTCTCACTCAGCCGCGTAGGAAAGGCCTGAAGCTTCGTCAGACGCCGTGCGCTCCATCCGCCGGATGGAAAAATGCATCCAGGCAAAGCAGGTGGCGACGATGACGAAGAGCAGCATGAAGCAGCTCGACCAGACGCCGGTGAGGTCGTTGAGCGCGCCGAAGACGATTGGCAGGATAAAGCCGCCGAGCCCGCCAATCATGCCGACAACGCCGCCGACCGCGCCGACACTCTGCGGATAGTAAGCCGGGATGTGCTTGTAGACGGCAGCCTTGCCAAGGCTCATGAAGAAGCCGAGCACACAGGCAACGGCTATGAAGGCGAGCGGGCCGACCTCGAAATGGAAGGCGATCGGCCCGCTGACACCGCGCACGACGTAGTCTGCCGAGGGGAGAGACAGAACGAGAGTCGCGGCGGCACTGACAGCGAAGGTCCAGTAGAGCACGGTGCGGGCGCCGATCCGGTCGGAAAGCACGCCGCCATAGGCGCGGAAAATACTTGCCGGAATTGAATAGGCCGCGCCGATCATACCGGCGGTCGCAAGCCCGAAGCCGTAGACGCCGATCAGGTAGCGGGGCAGCCATAGCGAGAGCGCCACGAATGCACCGAAGGCGAAGAAATAATAGAAGGCGAAGCGCCAGACCTGCAGGTTCTTGAGGGGCGCGAACTCCTGCCAGAAGCTTCTCGAGGGCGCGGCCTTGCCGGCGCGGCGCTCGCGGATGACCGGATCGTCGCCGGTCGTGAACCAGAAGACGGCGGCCATGACGACGAGTGCTGCCGCCCAGATCAGCGCGACCGACTGCCAGCCCCAGGAGAGAAGCACGAACGGTGCCAGGAACTTGGTGACCGCGGCGCCGACATTGCCGACACCGAAAATGCCAAGCGCCGTGCCCTGCTTGCCGGCCGGGAAGAAGCGCGAGACATAGGCGACACCGACGGCGAAGGAACCGCCAGCGAGCCCGACGCCCAGCGCAGCGACCAGCATCTGCCCGTAGGTGTGCGCAAAAGCGAGCAGAAAGGTCGCGACCGCCGCCGCAAGCATGGTCGCGGTGTATACCAGCCGTCCGCCAAAACGGTCGGTCCAGACGCCGAGCACCATACGCACGAGCGAGCCGGTGAGGATCGGCGTGCCGACGAGCAGGCCGAACTCCGTCTCGTTCAGCCCCAGCTCCTGCTTTATGCGCACGCCGATGATTGAAAAGATCGTCCACACCGCGAAGCAGACGGTGAAGGCGATGGTGGACATGACAAGCGCCTGCCGGGGAGCACTGTCCTGGCTGGGCGCGGCTGGGAGATTTGCGGTCATTTTCTGGCTCCGGTTAGCGGCGTGGGAAGCACCGCCCTTGTGCTGTTCGTTCGCGACTGTCAGCGGCGCGGCATCGCCCGCAGCGCGCTGACGGCGAGAAAATCGCGGCGCGTGAAGTCCGCGAGGGACGCGCCAGTTCCGATCCGTTTCGTCATCGTCGTCTCCGGTTGGGCGCCGCTTGGGACCAGCGCCGTCGATTGCGTCAAAACAAAAAAGCCGCCGGCCAAGTCTTCGCGTCCGGAGTTCCGGGAGCGCGTGTGGACCTGAGCGGCAGCTTTGCCTGTAGCGCCCGCCATTGGACGCCGTGTCACTTGGCCCTTGCGGACCTACATTTTGAAAAGCAGGAAGCGTGCCAAGTCGACAGCGCTCTGAATTATCGAATGAAATCAATGTGAACTGCAGCCGCGCGACTCTTGACCAAGCTCGGCAGCGGATCAAAGATCAGTCAGAATGCCTTGCACAGCAGCATAATATTTGTGCAATGCGGCAGATTGCCCATTGCCGATGCAGATTGCCAATGATGATGACGAGTTTTCCGGTTATTGCCTTACTCCGCGGCTTCGACGAAGCGGTGGCGTTCGTAGAGGAATTTCAGCACCGCCTCGCGGCAGCGCAGGAAGGTGCGGTCAGAGGAAAGCTCGATCCGCCGACGCGGCCGGGCCAGCGGCACGGGAAGCACCTCGCCGATGGTGGCCGCCGGGCCGTTGGTCATCATGACGATGCGGTCGGACAACAGCACCGCCTCGTCGACATCGTGGGTGATCATGATCGTCGTCGAGCCGAGCCTCGAATGGATATCCATCACCGCGTCCTGAAGATGGGCGCGCGTCAGCGCGTCGAGCGCGCCGAAGGGCTCGTCGAGCAGCAGGATCTTCGGCTCCATGGCCAGCGCCCGGGCGATGCCGACGCGCTGCTTCATGCCACCCGAAATCTCGGCCGGACGTTTGTCCTTGGCATGCGCCATCTGCACGAGATCGAGATTGCGCATGATCCATTCATGTCGCTGGGCCCGGCTCTTGCTCCGGCCAAAGACCTTCGTGACTGCCAAATTGATGTTCTCGTAGACGGTGAGCCAGGGCAGCAGCGAGTGATTCTGGAACACCACGGCGCGTTCCGGGCCAGGGCTGTCGACTTCCTTGTCCTCGAGCAGCACGGCGCCGGCCGAGACCTTGGTCAGGCCGGCGATCAGGTTGAGCAAGGTCGACTTGCCGCAGCCTGAATGGCCGATGATCGAGACGAATTCACCTTTGTCGATGGTCAGCCGGATGTCCTTCAGCACGTCGCTGACCTGGCTGCCGCGGGCGAAGGATTTGTCGATGTGGTCGAGTTTCAGATAGGCCGTCATCGTCCCTCTCCTCACTTTGCCGTTGTGCCGCGGGTGACGAAGACGCCGACCGCCGCGACCAGGCGGTCGAGGCAGAAGCCGGTGACGCCGATATAGGCGAGCGCGACGATGATGTCGGGCAGCCGCGATGAGTTCCACGCGTCCCAGATGAAGAAGCCGATGCCGACGCCGCCGGTCAGCATTTCGGCGGCGACGATGGCGAGCCAGGACAGACCGATGCCGATGCGCAGGCCGGTGAAAATGTAAGGTGCAGCTGCCGGCACCATGATCTTCACGAAGAATTCGAACTGGTTGAGCCTGAGGATGCGGGAGACGTTGCGGTAGTCCTCAGGGATGTTGCGGACGCCGACCGCGGTGTTGATGATAATGGGCCAGATCGAGGTGATGAAGATGACGAAGATCGCCGACGGGCTGGAATCGCGGAACGCCGCCAGCGACAGCGGCAGCCAGGCGAGCGGCGGCACCGTGCGCAGGATCTGGAACACCGGATCGAGGCCGCGCATCGCCCAGATCGACTGACCGACAAGCGCGCCGAGCGCAACGCCGACGATCGCCGCAAGGCCGAAGCCGACGGCGACGCGCTGCAGCGAGATCAGCACCCGCCAGGCGAGCCCGATATCCTGCGGGCCGTTGTCGAAGAACGGATGGGCGATCAGGTCATAGGCCTCGTTCCACACCTGGCTTGGCGGTGGCAGGCTGGCTGTGGGCGACGAACAGGCGACCTGCCAGACGACGAGCATGATGGTGATGACAATGACCGGCGGCACCAGCGTGCTGGCCAGCTTGCCGGCGATCGCGGCCGGGTCGAAGCGGCGCCGCGCCCTGGCGGTGAAAGCGATGATTTCGGCGGGCTTGGCCGGCGCGGGGAACGGCTTCACCTTGCTGTCCTCGATGGCTTGGATAGACATTTCTCGAAAACTCCTTGGCAGCACATGCACAACGGGCGGCGTTGCCAACGCACTGTCGGGCATCTATGTCGGGCTCAGGCCGACGCCTTGATCTTCAGGCTGTCGAGATAGGCCGACGGATTCTCCGGATCGAAGATCTTGCCGTCGAAGAAGGTTTCGGTGCCGCGCGACGAAGACGCCGGAATATCGGCCGCGGCGACACCAAGATCCTTGGCCGCCTCGCGCCACAGATCCTCACGGTTGACCTGGCCGACCAGTGCTTTGATGTCGGTGGTCGGCGCGAACTTGCCCCAGCGGATGTTCTCGGCGAGGAACCAGCTGTCGTGGCTCTTGAAGGGATAGGACACGCCGCCCTGCCAGAACTTCATGTAGAGATCGGTGCCGTTGGCGACGCGGCCATTGCCGTAGTTGATGTCGCCCTTGAGGCGGCCGATGATGTCGGCGGTCGGCACGTTCATCCACTGCCGCTTGCCGATGATGGCGGCCATCTCGTCCTTGTTTTCTTTTGCCTCGCACCATTGCTGGGCCTCCATGACGGCCATCAGGATCGCCTTGGTGGCGTTCGGATATTTGTCGATGAAGGCGGCGCGCAGGCCGAGCGCCTTTTCCGGATGGCCCTTCCACAGTTCGCCGGTGGTGGCGGCGGTGAAGCCGACGCCCTGATGGACGAGCTGCTCGTTCCATGGCTCGCCGACGCAGAACACGTCCATGTTGCCGACCTTCATGTTGGCGACCATCTGCGGCGGCGGCACGACGATGGTCGAGACATCCTTGTCGGGATCGATGCCGCCGGCAGCCAGCCAGTAGCGCAGCCAGAGGTCGTGCGTTCCGCCCGGGAAGGTCATGGCGGCCTTGACCTCCTTGCCCGCGGCCTTCTTGGCGGCGAAGGCTTCCTTCAGCTTTGAGGCATCGAGGCCGACGCCGGTGGCGGCATATTCCTGGGCGACGGAAATGCCCTGGCAGTCGTAGTTGAGCCGGGCCACGATCGCCATCGGCAGCGGCTGTTTGTTCTGCGTCACCTTGCCGGTGTGCATCAAATAGGGCATCGGCGTCAGGATATGGGCACCGTCAATGCCGTTGGCTTCGCCGCCGAGCACCAGATTGTCGCGCGTTGCGCCCCACGAGGCCTGCTTGAGCACCTCGACATCGGGCATGCCGAATTTCTCGAACAGGCCTTTCTCCTTGGCGATCATCAACGGTGCTGCATCGGTCAATGCGATGAAGCCGAGCTTGGCGCCCGTGACTTCCGGTACGGCGGTCGCCGCATAGGCGCCGGAGGGCAGCAGCGCACGCGCCGCGGCCAGCGTTGCCGCGGTGGCCGCGCTGATCCTCAGGAAATCGCGGCGGCTGATCGCCGGTTGGGCGGAATGGCTATTGGTGCGTTTCGTCATCGTCATCTCCGGTTGGGCGCGGCTTGGGATCGGCGCCGTCGATTGCGTGTTCGACCAAAACAAAAAAGCCGCCAGCCAGGCCGCGCGCGTCCGTCCATCCGGGATCGCGTGTTGACCTGAGCGGCAGCTTTGCCTGTAGCGCCCGCCATTGGACGCGTATTCCGTGACCCGACAAGAGTCTACCTATTACAAAGCAGGAACCGTGCCAGTTTCGGAGTGGACGACAAACATAAATGATATCAACGGCATGCCAAAATCGTCGGCGCGCCGGCCCGCTGGGCGAGCAAGCCAAAGATTGTTCATTAGCGCAGTTGCACGCACATTTTTTGTGCAGCGCACAAGAATGCCGCGGAAATGATCAGGCTTCGGCGCGCGCCAATTTCTGGCCGGCAATGTAGGCGTCGATCTCGTCGGGATCGAAGATTTGGCCATCGAAGAAACCGTCGGGACCGAGCACCAGGCTTGCCCCCGCCGAACCGACCGGAGTCGCGGCCTTCAGCGCGCCCTCGACCTTGGCATTGGCACCGGGAAGCGCCACGCCAAGCGGCTTCAACGCCGAGCGGTAGAGATCGGGGCGGTAGCAGTCGCGGGCAATAGCGAGGTTTTCCGGCGTGTGCGCGACATGCCCCCAGCGCACCATCTGCGTGTAGAACCACAGCGCATGGCTCTTCCACGGGAAGTTTGCCGCCTTGTCGAAAGGCAGAAAGAAATCGCCGACGCTCAGTTCGGCGCCGCCGCCGAGCGCAAGATGTCCGCTGAGGATCGGCATCTGCAGTGCCGGCTCAAGCCCGAGGAAGGCCGGCTGCGCCATCAGGGCCGCAAGTTCGCCGCGGTTTGCCGGATCCTGGCACCAGCGCGCCGCGTGATGAAGCGCGCGCAGCAAGGCTGAGAGCGCGTCCGGCTGTTTTTCCGCCCATGCCTTGCGCACGCCGACGACTTTCTCCGGGCTGGTCTTCCAGATGGCCGCCTTGACCGTGGCGATGTGGCCGGTGCCGGCGACGACGGAGGCGCTGTTCCAGGGTTCGCCGACGCAGTAGCCGTCGATCCTGCCGGCAGCGAGCGCGTCCGCCATGAAGGGGGGCGGCACGATGACGATTTCGATCTCATGCGACGGGTCGATGCCGCAGGCGGCGAGCCAGTAGCGCAGTTCGTAATTGTGCCCGGAGTGCGGATGGACGACGGCGAAGCGAAGCAGATCGCCACTGGCATTCGCCCGTTCACGAATCAGCGCCCCCAACGCCCTGCCGGCCCGTGCCGGATCGAGGTCGGGTCGGGCGCCGTGCGCGGCCATGCCCGCCCAGACGGCGTTCGAAACGGTGACGCAATTGCCGCCAAGGCCGAGTGAAAACGGCACGACCGTATCGGAGGCGAGCGGCGTCAGCCCCAGATTGCAGGCGATCGGCATCGGCCCCAGCATGTGCGCGAGATCGAAATGGCCGATGGCGATGCGGTCGCGGATGTTGGCCCAGGACGTTTCCCGGTTGAGCATCAGATCGATGCCTTCGCGCAGGGCGAAGCCGATTTCCTTCGCCGCGACAAGGACAGCGCTGTCGAAGAGCGGCATGAAGCCAGCATTGATCCGGTGCTCGGCCGCCATCGTCAACTCTCCTCGGGATCCAGAAGGCCTGCCGCCGTCACCAGGCTCTGGGCGATTTCGCCGATCTTGCGGTTCTGGTTCATGGCGGTCTTGCGCAGCAGCGTATAGGCCGCGTCCTCCGACAGGCCGCGCGACTTCATCAGTATGCCCTTGGCGCGATCGATCACCTTGCGGCTTTCCAATTCGCTGCGGGCCTCTTCCAGCTCGCGCGCCATGCGCGAAAACGCGTTGAAGCGGCTGATCGCCATGTCGAGGATCGGCTTGACCCGCTCCTGACGCAGGCCGTCGACAACATAGGCTGACACCCCGGCTTCCACCGCCGCTTCGATCGAAGCCTGGTCCGAGCGATCGACGAACATGGCGATCGGCCGCTTCACCACGCGCGACAGCTGGAACATGTTTTCGAGCATGTCGCGGTTGGGATTTTCGAGGTCGATGACGATCACGTCGGGTTCGATCTCGGCGATCCGCCGCGCAATGCCGGCGACGTCATGGATGACGGTGACCTGCTGGTGCCCGGCCTCCCGCAGCCCCGCTTCGATTATCGAAGCGCGGATGTGGTTTTCATCGATCACCAGGACAGTGAGGGATTTGCGGATCATGCCGCATTTTGCGCAGGCGAGACGATTGTGCAATGCGGCATGGCGAGATTCACGCAAACAAAGCCAGCGTTCAGGCGCCGCCTGAGGCATTGGACGCGACGGCCGCAGCGACCAACTTGACGCCGCGGGAGCCGGCACCAGCCTTCACCTTGAGCCGCACCGGCTTTGCCCTTCTGCTCTATGCCGTCGGCGACAACGAGGCGGATTTTGTTGGGCTGATCGTGCTGTTTGTGGCGGCGGCTTGTTTGCGGATTGTGGAGGAGAGATAGGGGGCGCGACACCACCAGCTGCTTTTGAGCCGAAGCCGACCGTCGCAGACCAAATCCTGAATGGCTGCTTTTCACGCAAGCGGACTGGCCGCTTTTAGGTCCTTGGACCATCGATCCGGCCTCAGTTCGGATCTGCCGACGTTGCTTTCGACCGGTCCTGTGACCACCGCGGCTTCTACCGGATCGCCAGGGAAGCGAGGCAAGGCAGCGTCAAGTTCGAGCCAGAGATTAAGAAGAACGGAGCCATCGCCGCACATGCGTCTGCCTCCGTGGGTATGGACGGATTCACTCATGCGCAATATGGATGGGGAGGCCTGCCGTGGCGCTCACATTTTCGCCGCGTCGCTGAGGCAGGTGACGTTCGTTCAATGACGCTGCGCAGGGCGGGTTGCCGCCTGCAGAAGTGTCGATATCAGGGGATCTGGTCGATGACCGACAACAAGCCAGACGTTACCAAGGATTGGCAAGCGACGCAGGGCCAGAAGTCCTCCGCCACGCGTCTTCGCCTTTTCGCCGCACTCTCGTGGATCGTCGCCATTGGCGGCGAGATCTACGGGATTATTCTGCTTCGCCAGAACAAGTTCGACCAGGGACACCTGCCGCTGATCATCGGCCTTCTGGTCGGCATCGCGATTTTCGCAATCGCCGGCAACTTGCTGTGGAAGGCGGCCAACAGGCACGATCCGGCCCGTGCATCCGACGCGGCCAGGTTCTTCTTCCAAAACCAGCTCGGCGCAATCATCACGCTGATTGCCTTCCTCCCGCTGGTTTTCCTGATCCTCACCGACAAAAACATGGATCCGCAGACCAAGAAGGTTGCCGGCAGCATCGGCGCTGCGCTCGCCGTGCTCGCGACGGTCATGGGGATCAGTTTCAAACCCCCATCGGTCGAACAGTACACCCAAGATATGAACGCATGCGCAGCTCAGATCAAGTCGGGGCAGCCCACCACCGCCTGTTCGCCCGACGTCGCCGCTCAGGCGCAGGCGATCGCGACGGACACCGCCGCGGTGGCGGCGGCGACGCGGGACGCGAGCCACCCCGCCGGTCAGGATGTCGTCTACTGGATCGCGCCCGAAAACGGAGCCGCGAAGTCCACCGAGCCGCATGTTTTCCACCTCTGCGCAGGCGTGAGTCCGCTGAAGGACAAGACCGTGAATAGTGGCTCCGTAACGGAGGCCTACGCACAGAACGCCGTCCGCATCACGAAGCAGATCGATATGGAACAGAAGCAGTGCGGGTTCACCGCCACAACCAGCACCAACTGAACCCGCCTGCGCTCGATCGCATCCAGCCGTTGGTCTTGTCGAGAGGAATGACGTGTAAGCGCAGGCTCAGTATTGACTCGCCGAAGCAACGCTAAATACCGGGATCGCCCCGGCTGGCCATTATTGTCCAGCTGCAAACTTATCCGCGGCGGGCAATGACTGGGCGCCTTACGCACGGCAGCTTCCGGCCTGAGCGCTTCGAATGGAGAATGACGTTAATGCGGCGCAAAGCAGACTTCACCCCGGCCTGATCCAGCGGCGCTTTCTCAGTGCGCCTGCCCCGCCGCTTCACCCCACGGCACGCCCCTGCTCCACCTCTCCCGCATTCGGATCCCCCGGCGCCGTCGCCCAGGCGAGTTCCACCAGCGTCACTGTTCGCCGTCCGACCCCGTCGAGCTGACACACGATCAGCCCCTGCTCCTCGATGTAAGTCAGCAGGCGCCGGGCGCGGCGCAAGCCGGCAAAGGTCATCCTCAGGAGGCTAAGCGGCCGGAAATAGCCGATGTCGCGCTTGCCTTGCCGGGAAATATGCCGTCCGTCAGGCCCCTCCATAGCGCCAATCATCGCGCACGTCCTCCCGATCAGCGCGAAAATCAGCGTGGAGCGATCTCTGCGACGAGATCGTTCGTCGTCTTGACCCCAGCCATGAAGCCAGCGGCATTGAATTCGTTCATGACGAAGAAAGCGCCGACGCCGCGTGTCGGTGCAATCGCAACATAGAGAAACATCCCTTGCAGGCCGCCGCTCTTCTGGAGGATGAGCGGGCGATGCTCGTTAGGGAGCATGATGACCCATCCGAGACCCATGGCGTCCATCGGCCCGCCGTCATCCAGCCCCATCACCGACGCGAGCCCGTCCCGGTACAAAAAAGCCGCGTGGTTCAAAAGGCGCAACTCGGCGTCGGCCGCGGAAGGCTTGTTGTCGACATGCCAGTTCATCCAGCGCAGCAGGTCGTCCGCGGTCGAGTACAATCCACCGGCGCACTCCATGGCTGTGCTCGTCGGCACGATTGGCATGGGGCTGCCGTCGAAGTTATGGCCCTGCATCAGGCGCGGCTCGTCCTCCGGTCTTGGATTGAAAACCGTGTCTTTCATGCCGAGGGGATCGAGGACACGCTCTCGAAGGACCTCGGCATAAGGCTTTCCAGAGACATTAGCGAGCGCCGCTCCGAGGAGGTCGTATCCGAAGTTCGAATAGAGAACGGCGGTGCCCGGCGCGAACAGCAGCGGATTGTCCTTGAGGGCGGCAATCTGCGCCTCTTTGGTGTTCGTAGAGAAAGGGTCTGAGGGGGGCGCCTCGGCCACTGGCACCTCCCGCGGAAGGCCGGAAGCTTGCGCGACGAGATCGATCAGGCGGAGGGCGCGGCCGTCCTTCTCCGGGAGCGTGACGTCCCAGCCAAGGCGATCCTGCAGCCGGTCGGTGAGTTGTACCTTGCCGTCGATCGCCAGCGAGGAAAGCACACCGCCGCAGAACACTTTGCTCACGGACGCGATGCGGAACATTGTGTCGCCGTCGGGCACTTTTTCACTCCCGTCGGCAATCTTGCCGAAACCGGCCAAGGCCGTCTCGCCGTTGCGCACGGCGCCGAAGATCAGGCCAGGCACCTTGGTGGAGAGATACAGGATCGTACCGTTGAACTGCACCGCTTCCGTCAGCAGCTTGTCCTCGGCATGTCCATAAGAGGGAAGCGTGACGGCTGCGATTGCCGTCAAAGCGATGGCCATAAGTCGGCGCGATCGAGACAAACGCATTGCCAAAATCCTTTGATAAAGCTGCAGAATAAAATCTTCGGAAAAAGGGCCGCCGCGTAGTATCTTACCATCTCTCCAGAAGCAGGAGATGTCAACAGAATGAACCGAAGGGGTAATCGGCGGAGGTAGCGTAGGTTCGGCGGATATTTGCGCTACAGTCCTGCCGTATTTCTTGTCTTCGTCAGTTGATCGCGGCTGATCTCTTCATTGGCAAACCGACCCGCTGGTAATTAGAAGATATGTAAAGCGCCGTCGGCAAGAGGGAGTGCTGTAGCGTCGAACAACTTACAATAGCGGATCTGCGTCGCGCCAATCGTCGTCGTATGATGAAGACCGCGCTCGGCCGCCGCCTCACCCCACCGCACTCCGCTGCTCCGCCTCCACCGCATTCGGATCGCCCGGCGCCGTCGCCCAGGCCAGCTCCACGAGCGTCACCGTCCGCCGTCCGCCCCCGTCAAGCTGACACACGATCAGCCTCTGCTCCTCGATATAGGTCAGCAGGCGCCGTGCGCGGCGTAGCGAGTGCGAGCCGTAGGCGCGGGCGATCGCGGCGTCGCTCGGGCAGGGCCAGCCTTCCTTCGCCGCGCGGGCGATCATCATGAAGACGCCTTGCATGTCCTCGGGCAGCAGCGAGGCGCGCGCCGAGACGTCCTGCCAGGCATCGTCGCCTATCATGTCGGAGCCGAGCCCGGCGCGGGCGCGCGTCAGCATGCGGCGGAACTCCGGCAGGTCCGGCACGACCGAGGCGAGGCCTTCTATGCGGCAGCGGACGACGAACTCCTGATAGAGCACGCCGATGACGCGGAAGCCGGCATCGGGCTGCGCCAGCACGGCGCGCAGCACCCGGTCGACGCGCTCGCGCCGCTCCGCCAGATCCTCGGCGCTGATCGGCGGCTCCACCGGTTCGGGGCGGATTTCCAGCGCCGCCGATTTCGCCGCCATCAGCTGATCGAGCAGGTCCGGCGAGGAGCGGCGCTGCGGCCGGACGGTTTCCGGCGGCGGGGCCGCCAGGATGATCGCGCGGGCATCCTCCAGCGCCGATTCCGGCAGCGGCATCAGGCGCGGGGTCGCGTTGCGCGGACTCGTATCGGTCGGGCCGATGCGCAGACCGAGCGGACGGCGCGACAGCGCCGGGCCGAGCGCCATGAACTGCCCGCGCTCGAGGTCGCGAAAAGCCTCCGCCTGGCGCCGCTCCATGCCGAGAAGATCGGCGGCGCGCGCCATGTCGATGTCCAGAAAAGTCCGGCCCATGAGGAAATTGGAAGCCTCGGCGGCGACGTTCTTGGCGAGCTTGGCCAGCCGCTGGGTGGCGATGATGCCGGCCAGCCCGCGCTTGCGGCCACGGCACATCAAATTGGTCATGGCGCCGAGCGAGAGTTTGCGCGCCTCGTCGGAAACCTCGCCGGCAACCGCCGGCGCGAACAGCTGCGCCTCGTCTACCACCACCAGCATCGGATACCAGTGGTCGCGGGCGACCTCGAACAGCCCGCCGAGAAAGGCGGCGGCGCGCCGCATCTGGTTCTCGGCGTCGAGCCCTTCGAGATTGAGCACCGTGGAGACGCGGTGGATGCGCGCCCGCTCGCCGGCGCTCTGCAGGCCGCGCTCGGTATGCTCCTCGGCATCGATCACCAGATGGCCGAAACGGTCGCCAAGCGTGACGAAGTCGCCTTCGGGATCGATGATGGTCTGCTGTACCCAGGGCGCACTCTGCTCCAAGAGCCGGCGCAGCAGATGGGATTTGCCGGAACCCGAATTGCCCTGCACCAGAAGCCGCGTCGCCAGCAGTTCCTCAAGATCCAGCGCCGCCGGGGCGCCCGCGCTCGTCTGGCCCATCTCGATCGCAACGGTCATGTCCGACTCTCCTTGGGGAGAGGGCTTATCAACCGCATCACAGCCCGTCGAGCGCGCCATGGCCGGCGCTCCGTGTTGCGCACAGGCTGGATGCTGCTAGGGTCAAAGATACGAAACGTACCGTTTCGATTCGAGACTGCCGCTAAGGGGTGGATTCCTGTCCTTGGCATCGGCAACCGGATCAAACCGATCGCCCAAAGCCTTCATTGACGCGATGGAGATCGAGCGGCCGAAGCCGGTTTTTTGCGGACATTTGCCCGCTCCTCCAGGTCTCGCCAGAAGCCAAGCACTGTCGCCACGATCGCTTCCGGCGCGTCCTCCTGCATAAGATGCTTCGCGTTCGGCACGACATGGAAGGAAGCACTCGAAATGCGGCGCGCGAGCTCGCGACCGTCATCGATGGGAATCCACTGGTCGTCCTCGCCCCACAGGATGGCAACGGGGCAACGAATCTCGCCGTAGCGCCACTCGACCTCTTGCGAGTATTTGTCATCCATCTGAGCGACCTGGCGCCAGAAAGCTTTTTGACCTTCGGCTCCCAGCCACGGCGCGAGGTAGAGCGCCATCTCTTCCTCGCGCAGCGCATTCGCTACGGCGGCGCCGATGTAGGCGCGCAGGATTGCTTCATGAATGTAGTGCGGAAGGCCGGAAAAGACCGCCTCGTGTTTCTTGGCGGCCTGAACAAGTGGTGAGCCTTGCGGGCTGATTGCGACCGGATCGATCAGCACCAGCGACCGATAGTCGAGCCCATTGAGCAAATGACCGCGTAACGCTGTTGAGCCGCCGAAATCATGCGCGACGACATCGGGGGCACGCAGGCCCCAATGATCGTAAAGGGCCGCGAAAAGCTCGTTCTGAATGCCACGAGACACGTCGCTATCGGGTTTATCAGATCGACCATAGCCGAGCATGTCAAAGCAATAGATTCGCCTCTGTTGGCCGAGCAAAGGCGCAATTCTACGCCATGCCGACGATGAGAAAGGCGTGCCATGCAGCAATACCGCGGGTGAGCCCTCGCCCATCGCGCCCCAGGCGATCGAGTTCCCTTGAAAGGTGAAGCGTTCAGGAAGAGGCCAGTCCGCTGTCGCCATCAGTCTCTCCTCCGATCCTAGCGCAGCCAGAGACCTACCCAACGGCAACCCATGGATCAGGTTCCAATGGTCCGCCTTTCACCGGCTGGCCTGCTTGGCCCTCGGCGATCCGGCGCGCGCAGCCGCTGCAAGAATGCTCTCCATCAGGTCCTTTTCGCGCAGGGGTTTGCCGAGCAGCGGCACGTCGGGGGGCCGGTCGGCGATCGCGTCGGCGTCGGCATATCCGGTTATCATCACCGCCGGCCAATCGGACCGCAGATTGCGGGCGAACCGGATGACCTCGAGCCCCGAGACGAGCGGCATGGCAAAATCGGTGACGATGACATCGAAATCGTACGGCGCCCGCTCGATCATCGCCAGCGCTTCCGCACCGCCCCCGGCGCAGGTAACCGCAAAGCCATGTTGGCGAAGCGATTGCGCCGTCAGTTCCCGCAGCACATTGCTGTCGTCAATCAGCAGGACCGACGGATAGTCCTCGCCGGCATTCACGACGGTGTTGTCGGCATCGGACTTGTCGGCGATTTCCACCGGGCGCTCGATTGAACGCGGCAGCCAGAGCTGGACGGATGTTCCACTGCCGACGGTGCTCTCAATGCGGAGCGTGCCGCCCGATTGCTTGACGAAGCCATGCACCGTGCTCAGACCGAGGCCAGTGCCCTTGCCGACCGGTTTTGTGGTGAAGAACGGTTCGACGACCTTGGCGAGAATGTCGGCCGGTATGCCCGACCCCGTATCCTTGACGGTGACCACGACATAGTCGCCCGCCGAAATATCCTCGGCTGCACTGCCCAGCGTTCGATTTTGCGCCTCCACGATTATCGTGCCGCCGGACGGCATGGCATCGCGCGCGTTGAAAACCAGGTTCATCAGCGCCAGCTCCAGCTGGCCGGCATCGACATGCGCCGGCCACACCGTGTCGTCGACAAGCCAATCGAAACGGATCAGGCCGCCCAGAACCGGGGCCACCAACCCGTTCATGGTGCCGCCAAGCGCAGCGAGGCGCACGGCCTGCGGCCTCAGTGTCTGGCGGCGCGAGAACGCAAGCATGCGGTTGACGAGCTCGGCGCCTTGTTTTGCCGACCGGCGCGTCAGTTCCAGAACTTGCCTGGCCTGTCCATCGAACTCGGCGTGGCGCTCGAGCAATCCCAATCCGCTGAGAATTGCGGCAAGCAGATTGTTGAAATCATGCGCCAGGCCGCCGGTAAGCTTGCCAATCGCGTCGAGGCGCTGCGATTGCAGCAGCTGGTTCTCAAGCTCGCGCCGCTCGGTAACGTCCAGCAATGTGCCGAGGATCTCGGGCCTCTGGCCATCGGAACCGTTCGACAGGACGCCCTGGTCGAGGAAAATCCGGTAATTGCCGTCGGCGCATTGCCAGCGGAATTCGCAGGTGTAGGAGCCGATGGCGTTGGCTGCGAGCAGGGCTTGCCTCACTCTCGGCAGATCGTCGGGATGAACCCGGCTTAGGCCGAAGCCTGGATCGGAGGTCAGCCGTTCGGCAGGAAAGCCGGTCAAGCGTTCGACCCCTTCGGTGACAAAGCTGGCGCCGAACGGCGGCTCCGCCGCCCTTGCGTGGAAGCAGACCGGAAGAGAGCTCAAAATGGCATGCTGCCGCTCCTGGGCGCTACGCAGCGCCCGCTCGGCCTCGAGTTTTTCCTGCTGCGCCTGCAGTGCCTGGGCCAGCAGCCGTTGCTCGGCAGCCGCCTTTTGCTGGATTTCGAGCGTCTTCTCATGAAGTTCGACGAACACGGCTACCTTGGAACGCAGCATGGCCGGGTCGAAGGGCTTGAACACGTAATCCACCGCGCCGGCGTCATAGCCGCGCAGCATGTGGGCGTCTTCCTTGTTGATGGCGGTGAGAAAGATTATCGGCGTTCGCCTGGATTGCTCGCGCTGGCGAATCAATCCAGCGGTCTCGTAGCCGTCCAGCCGAGGCATCAGCACATCCAGCAGGATGACTGCGAAATCCTCTTTCAGCAGAGCGCGCAGCGCCTCTTCGCCCGACTGCACGCAGACGACTTCGCCGACAGGGGCCAGAACCTCGCCGATCGCCAGCAGATTGCGCTCGTCGTCATCCACGGCCAGGATGCGCGCCTTTGCCGGCCCTGTCGCCGGGGCCATAACCTCCAGCTTCCTCGCTCCGTTTCTCGACAGTTTCTGCATCGAGCGGCCGTCAGTTCACTGCCATGAGCGTCTTTTCCGGACGATGGACACGGGATCGCGAGCGGCCGATCCAGACACGCAGCAAGGCCAGCAGCAGGTCGAGGTCGACCGGCTTGGCGATATAGTCAGAGGCGCCGGCGTCGAGGCACTTCTGCCGGTCGCCCTTCATTGCCTTGGCGGTAACCGAGATCAACGGGATATGGGCGATTGCCGGCATGCCGCGGATCTGCCGCATCGTCTCGTAGCCGTCCATCTCCGGCATCATGATATCGATCAATGCGGCGTCGATATCCGGGCTCTGCTCCAGAAGCGCAATACCTTCCCTACCGCGCTCCGCGTGCAGCACCTGGATGTCATAGGTCTCAAGAACGCTGGTGAGCGAATAGATGTTGCGGATGTCGTCGTCGACGATGAGGACCTTTGCGCCGGCGAGGTCGAATTTATCCGGCTGTTCGGCTGCCGAACTGTCGTGGCCTCGCCCCGGGAGCGTTGCGGATATCAGGAGAGCCAGCTGCGCGAAATTCTCCGCCCGCGGAACGTCCGCCAATGCCGGATGCAAGGCGAGCGACTGTTGCAGCGCTTCCGGATGCGGCGCGAAGAACAACAGTCGCGACACGGACTGCCCGAACAGGACGGCAATCTCATCCAGCATCTGGGCGTTGTCCTTGGCCGAGCGGCCAAGGCCGAGCACAACGGCATCATAGCCGGCGATGCCGATGTCGTCGGCATTCGCCGCGACGCGGCCGATCGCGGTGACCGAGGTGACGCCGTCGCGGATCGCCTCGATCAACGAGAGACGGCGCTCGGGATCGGTATCGGCAATCAGAACGCGGCGCTGGACGCGGAGCTTTCTGGAGTGAATGTCCTGGAAGACCTTCATCAGTTCGTCCGCCGACACGGGCTTGGTTGAAATGGTGGATGCGCCCTTGCGGGCAAGCACCTCGATATCTTCGGCACCCGAGATGACATGGACGGGAATGTCCTTGGTTTTCGGGTCATGGCGAAGCAGATCGAACAACACCCAGCCGTCGATATCCGATAGTCCGAGATCCAGCGTGATCGCATCGGGAACCAGCTTGCGGGCCAAAGCCAGCGTGCCAGAGCCCGCGGTCGACAGGACGCCCTTCAGCCGGGCCGAACGCGCCAGGCCGAGCAGCAAACCGCCAAAGGTCGGGTCGTCCTCGACGATCAGCACGACCCTATCTTCCGGTGAGATCGTATCGCGGTCATCAAGCAATTCGGAGGATGGCGGGCTCGGCTGCGCCGTCGTCGCGACCACCTCCATCGCCGGCAGCAAGGCCGCTTGCGGGGCCAAGGCCATCCGAGGTCCGTCGAACGGGATGACCAGCGTGAACGTCGAACCCTTGCCCGGCGTGCTCTCGACCCGCAATTCGCCGCCGATCAGCCGGGCGATCTCCCGGCTGATCGAGAGCCCAAGCCCGGTGCCGCCATATTTGCGACTGGTGGTGCCGTCGGCCTGCTGGAAGGCCTCGAAAATCAGCTTCTGCTTGTCCTGCGGAATACCGATGCCCGTATCGGTGACCGCGATAGCGAGCGCTTCCATCGGTTGCACCGAGCCGTTGTGACGGCCAGTCTTTTCGGCCCGGAAATTCAAGCTGACTTCGCCCTCGGAGGTGAACTTGAACGCGTTCGACAAGAGGTTGAGCACAATCTGCTGCAAGCGCTTCTCGTCGGTGCGGACGGTCTCCGGAAGCTCGGGATCGACGTTGATGGCGAAGCCAAGCCCCTTGTCGGTCGCCAGCTGCCGGAAGGTTCGCTCCATATGCTGGCGAAGATGCACCACCGGCATGTCGTTGATATCGATCGAGACGGTACCCGATTCGATCTTCGACAGATCGAGGATATCGTTGATGAGGCTCAAAAGGTCGGTGCCGGCCGAGTTGATGGTGCGCGCGAACTCGACCTGCTTGTCGTTGAGATTGCCTTGCTGGTTGGTTGCGAGCAGGTTTGAAAGGATGAGCAGCGAGTTCAGCGGCGTACGCAGTTCGTGGCTCATATTGGCGAGGAATTCCGACTTGTATTTCGAGGTAAGCGCCAGCTGCTCGGCCTTCTCCTCCAGCGCACGGCGCGCCATCTCGATTTCGAGGTTCTTGTTCTCCACCTGCTTCTTTTCGTTCTCGAGCAGCTGCGCCTTTTCCTGCAGCTCCTCGTTGGTGGCGTGCAGCTCTTCCTGCTTTTTGGTCAGCTCGGTCTGACGCGCCTGCAGCTCCGAGGTCAGCAGCTGCGACTGCTTGAGCAGGCCTTCGGTGCGCATGGTGGCGGCGATGGTGTTGAGAACGATGCCGACGGATTCCATCAGCTGGTTGAGGAATGACTGGTGCGTGTCGCGGAATTCGCTGAACGAGGCGAGTTCGATGACGGCCTTCACCTCGTCCTCGAACAGAGCCGGAAGAATGATCACGTTGGCCGGCGCGGCATTGCCAAGGCCCGACGTGACGCGCAGGAAATTCGGCGGCACATTGTCCAGCATGATGGCGCGCTTGTCGGCGGCACTTTGCCCGACAAGGCCTTCGCGCAGATCGAGGCGTTGCTTGATCTCCGCCTTGCTTTCGGCGCCATAGGAGGCGGCGAGTTCCAGATAGAATTCATCCTCGTCGCGGTTGGTCACGTAGAACACGCCATATTGCGCATTCACCAGCGGCGCGAGTTCGGACATGATGAGACGCGAGACCGTGGCCAGGTCGCGCTCGCCCTGCAGCATGCGCGAGAACCGGGCGAGATTGGTCTTCAGCCAGTCCTGCTCGGCATTCTTCAGCGTCTGGTCCTTCAGATTGCGGATCATCTCGTTGATGTTGTCCTTCAGCGCCGCGACCTCGCCGGAGGCCTGGACGCTGATCGAGCGGGTCAAATCGCCCTTGGTCACCGCCGTCGACACCTCGGCAATCGCGCGCACCTGCGTGGTCAGATTGGCGGCGAGCTGATTGACGTTGTCGGTCAGGTCGCGCCAAAGGCCGGCAGCGCCGGGCACACGGGCTTGGCCGCCGAGCTTGCCTTCGATGCCCACTTCGCGGGCGACGTTGGTGACCTGGTCGGCGAAGGTCGCAAGCGTCTCGATCATGCCGTTGATGGTGTCGGCGAGCGAGGCGATCTCGCCCTTGGCATCGACCGTCAGCTTGCGCTTGAGATTGCCTTGCGCGACCGCGGTCACGACATCGGCGATGCCGCGCACCTGGTTGGTCAGGTTCGTCGCCATCAGATTGACGTTGTCGGTCAGGTCCTTCCAGGTGCCGGCGACGCCCTCCACCCGTGCCTGGCCGCCAAGTTTGCCCTCGGTGCCGACCTCGCGGGCGACACGCGTCACTTCGCCGGCAAAGGAGTTCAACTGGTCGACCATGGTGTTGATGGTCGATTTCAGCTCCAGGATCTCGCCCTTGACGTCGACGGTGATCTTCTTCGATAGGTCGCCGCGCGCCACTGCGGTGGTGACCTCGGCGATGTTGCGAACCTGGCCGGTCAGGTTCTCGGCCATCGAATTCACATTGTCGGTCAGATCTTTCCAGGTGCCGGCAACGCCGCGCACCTGCGCCTGGCCGCCGAGCTTGCCCTCGGTGCCGACCTCGCGCGCCACGCGCGTCACTTCCGAGGCAAAGGAATTCAGCTGGTCGACCATCGTATTGATGGTGTCCTTCAGCTCGAGGATCTCGCCGCGCACGTCGACCGTGATCTTCTTCGACAGATCGCCAAGCGCCACCGCAGTCGTCACCTCGGCGATGTTGCGCACCTGCCCGGTCAGGTTGGCGGCCATCGCATTGACGTTGTCGGTCAGGTCCTTCCAGGTGCCGGCAACGCCGCGCACCTGCGCCTGGCCGCCGAGCTTGCCGTCGGAACCGACTTCGCGCGCCACGCGCGTCACCTCGGAGGCGAAGGAATTCAGCTGGTCGACCATCGTGTTGATGACGTCCTTGATCTGCAGGATCTCGCCCAATGCATCGACCGTGATCTTCTGGGTGAGGTCGCCGGTCGCAATTGCCGTCGCCACCTTGGACACGTCGCGCAACTGCACGGTCAGATTGCCGGCCATGGCATTGACGTTGTCGGTCAAATCTTTCCAGGTGCCGCCGACACCCTCGACATGCGCCTGGCCGCCGAGCTTGCCTTCCGATCCCACTTCGCGCGCCACACGCGTCACTTCCGAGGCGAAGGAATTGAGCTGGTCGACCATCGTGTTGACGGTGTCCTTGAGCTCCAGGATTTCGCCCTTGACGTCGACGGTGATCTTCTTCGACAGGTCGCCGCGGGCCACGGCGGTCGTCACCTCGGCAATGTTGCGCACCTGGCCGGTCAGGTTGGCGGCCATCAGGTTGACGTTGTCGGTCAGATCCTTCCAGGTGCCGCCGACGCCCTTCACCTCGGCCTGGCCGCCGAGCTTGCCTTCGGTGCCGACCTCGCGCGCCACACGCGTCACTTCCGAGGCGAAGGAGTTCAATTGGTCGACCATCGTGTTGATGGTGTCCTTGAGCTCGAGGATTTCGCCTTGCACGGCGACGGTAATCTTCTTCGACAAGTCGCCCGAAGCAACCGCGGTCGTCACCTCGGCGATGTTGCGGACCTGGCCGGTCAGGTTCTCGGCCATCGAATTGACGTTGTCGGTCAAGTCCTTCCAGGTGCCGGCAACGCCGCGCACCTGCGCCTGGCCGCCGAGCTTGCCCTCGGTGCCGACTTCGCGGGCGACGCGCGTCACTTCGCCGGCAAATGAGTTCAGCTGGTCGACCATGGTGTTGATGGTTGATTTCAGCTCGAGGATCTCGCCCTTGACGTCGACCGTGATCTTCTTCGACAGGTCGCCAAGCGCCACAGCAGTGGTCACCTCGGCGATATTGCGCACCTGGCCGGTCAGGTTCTCTGCCATCAGGTTGACGTTGTCGGTCAGGTCCTTCCAGGTGCCGCCGACACCTTCGACGCGCGCCTGGCCGCCGAGCTTGCCTTCTGTACCGACCTCGCGCGCAACGCGCGTCACTTCCGAGGCGAAGGAATTGAGCTGGTCGACCATCGTGTTGATGGTGTTCTTGAGCTCGAGGATTTCGCCCTTCACATCGACGGTGATCTTCTTCGACAGGTCGCCGGAAGCGACGGCGGTCGTCACCTCGGCGATGTTGCGCACCTGCCCGGTCAGGTTCGTCGCCATGGCGTTGACGTTGTCGGTCAGGTCCTTCCAGGTCCCGGCCACACCTTTCACGCGGGCCTGGCCGCCGAGCTTGCCTTCGGTGCCGACCTCGCGCGCCACGCGCGTCACCTCCGAGGCGAAGGAGGCCAGTTGCCCGACCATGGTGTTGACGATCTTGCCGATGCGCAGGAATTCGCCGCGCAACTGCCGGCCGTCGATTTCGACCATCATCGTCTGCGACAGGTCGCCTTTGGCGACCGCGCCGATGACGCGCGCCACTTCGGCCGTCGGCTGAACCATGTCCTCGATCAGATCGTTGACGGAACGGACGCTCGATTCCCAACTGCCGGTAGCGTTGCGGACACGGCCGCGTTCGCCGATCCGGCCATCCTTGCCGACGACCTTGCTGAGGCGTTCGAACTCGCGCGTGACCTGATCGTTGAGTTCTACGATTTCGTTGAAGGTGTCGGCGATCTCGGAATCGAGGCCGGTGTAGACATTATCGATGCGAACGGAGAAATCACCGCTCCGAAAAGCCTTCAGCGCGTTCAGTATTTGACGGTGGTCCAATTGCCTTGTGGATGCAAGCACGCTCACAGCGCCCCTCCCAGCTCACGGATTTCTTGAATGTCCTGGTGAAACTGTCCCCTGCGGCCGACACAACTCCCCGCAAGCGCCATAACGCGGCATGCTCGATTTGGTTCCAGACGAAATTGCCGCTATGCGGCAGGAATTTCGCAGCCGCATTCACGAAACGACGAGCAACAAAGATCCATAATGGTTGTATCGATCACTATTTATGCCAAACGGAACATCTCGAAAAAACTCTCGTTGGGTATAGATCGCGATAGAGCGATGCAACTCGATGGAGACACTAAGATGATGAAAATTCTCTCTGCATTCCTACTTGCTATCGGCCTGGCCACATCTGCCATGGCACAATCGATGGGCTCCGGGACCGGTAGCGCCGATGGCAATACCGGCGTCAACACAGGCACTTCCGGCGGCAACATCGGGACCGGCAGCGCAACTACCCCGAACACGATCGATCCGAACGCAACGAACGCCACCACGCCGCAGACAAACGGTATGGAGGACCGCTGCAAGGATACGGCGGGCAGCGATACCGACAACAATACCCCCAGCGGCGCCATGACGTCGGATATGCAGAACTGCAACAAGTAACGGAGTTTTGCTCAGCGGTCATTTCAGCCCGCTGCCTGGTTCAGACCCGGCGCTCGCGGTTCAAACCACAGCCAGAAAAATGCACTGACCGGGCACGGGCTCACTACTTTTGGACCGGCGAGCCCAAGCCGGGCGGCCGACTACACTAGTCTCAGCTAGGTTCCGCGATAGGCGGCGGGCAGCCCGGGAGCGCAAAGAGTGGGGGAGTCATTTCCAAGCCAGTTATATGCGACGATGGCTTAGTCCAATTTAATGGACGATTTCGGTTAAGCGCTGCAACTGATAAAACAGTTAGGAAACAGTTGGCACTCTCGCTGAAAACAGCGGCGGAACAGTGTCCGATGCGCACTGAAAACAGTGAAGGAACAGCGACCCGGGCAAGGGAATTTCATGCCTGAAAACAGACCGGAAACAGACGGGACGCGACCCTGGATTCTGGCGCACTATATCCAGACTCCAATAGCGCGCGACGAATGGGATTCGCGACCAGTACGCGCGCCAGGGGGAGTTAGCTCAAAGAACCTGTATTAGGTGGCAGTTAGATAGTGTCTCAGTTTGAAATTTTGCCGCTCGCCGCTCGCCTGTCGCACCGCGCACGGCGCACGACCGGCCGAACCAAAGAAGAGGCGCGCTCCCTTGTTTCGCGCCGTATCCCCATCTAGCCTGCACTACTTTCAGTTGTGGGGATCGGGTATGAAACAGAATCAGGTTGGCACTCGGCGATCATTCGCAGGCAACGCATTGGCCATCGGGCTTTTGATGTCGAGCATATCTCTGGCAGGGTGCACTACAGTTTCGACTAGCGGCGCGGATGGATGGCTTACGAAGCGAACTGCTTACGGGGTTTCCGACGCAATGGCTAAGAAGGGCATGATGCCCGTAGCCGTCGACTGCCGGTTCGATAGAACAGATCCGGACAATGCGGCCTTTGGATCCAAGGTTACGTGGAAACCTGCCCCACCAAACTTCCTCTGGCAGTGGCATGTCGGCTATCCCGATTACGTTGCGACGAAGGAAGCTAGATCACGCGCAATGGGCCTCCATCGCGTGTTTTCGAAAAGGGTTCGTGATCAGGCAACGGGTCAAGTGGTTCAGTGTTCGATCTGGACGAATTGAAGCCGCTCGGCCTCGGCCCAAAAGGGAATCGATTCCGGCTTGGGGGTGACTACCGATAAACGCGATTATCGCTGGCGTCCGTCACAGCTGAAGAGGGAACCGATGGCAGAAGCTCAGCACATCACGAAGATCGTCGACGGCGTGGCAGCCTACGGCTCGGAGAAAGCGAAATGAGCCACCAAGCTGCAATAATGCGAGCACTTCTCGTTGGCATCCCTTTCCTGATTCTTATGGCGTTTCTGCTTTGGATGGCAAACCGCTCAAAGATCGTCATGGCAAACGCCGCGAAAGAGATCGCCAAAGAAATTCGGGAAAATACGGCAGCGGTGAAGGCTCTTAGCGAGCGTATCGACAAAATGAAGCGTTAGTCCAAAAGACCGATTTTCATGTGGCGATACCGGGCGCCGTCGAGCCACCGCATCCAATTGGCCGGTATAATTAGCGGTATCCCGGTCGACCGCTGCAGCTGAAAACAGTTGGGGAACAGTAGCTTCGGACCTCAGTCTTGGCTCGGCTTACCAGACATGCGGTTGTCGATATCAGTCAACTTGGTCAAGATGCCTTCTTGCGCCTGCACCATCGCTTGCTGAACGTGGATGAGTTTGAACGTGAGCCAGATAGAAACCCAAAGGCTTGCTGCGAGATAAATCAGCATCGGCATCCAGGAGATGAAGATCCCGAGCAGCGAGTTTTCCGATTCCATATTGCCCCCACATACGATGTTGCCGCGATATCCTTGCCGCCGGGCGTGCATGAACGCAAGCTACTGGCGCCAAGATCGATATCTCGTCCACCGCTGTCAGGCATTGCTGCTTCGGACCTGAAAAATGTTTTGTGCGGTGCGCTGGCGGTGCCCCGGACCTTTCCAAGGCAAGGCCCCTGAGGGGGTGGAAACTAATTTTCTGAAAACGTGAAAGAACTTTTGGTGGAGCCAATCGGAATCGAACCGACGACCTCTTGAATGCCATTCAAGCGCTCTCCCAACTGAGCTATGGCCCCACTCCGGCAGTTCGCCGGCGCCGTTTCCGGCGAAGAGATCCGGCGCGGGTTGAGACCGCGTCGTTAGTGCAGGCGGCTTCTAACCCCGCCTTCAGTCAATATCAAGCCTTCAAGAACCGCTTTTTCTAGGCAGCGCCGCGAAAGCCGGCGAATGCGGTTCGCTCAGACTTCGTCGTCGTCTTCGCCGACGCCGATCATGTCGGCAACGTCGTCGTCTTCTTCCTCCTCGTCGGCAAGGAACGTGTCATCCTCGTCATCGCCAAGGTCAACGTCGTCCTCGTCATCGCCGAGATCGGGAAGCTCGTCGGCCTTCGCGTCCTCGTCCGCCTCTTCGAGAGAGACGACCTCGACGCCCTCTTCCTCTTCGGCGTCCACTTCCTTCTCGGCAACTTCCTCTTCCTCCTCGAGGGCGGCTATCTTGCCTTCCTCGAAATAGGAGCGCGGATAGCTCTTGCCCGTGTAAGGCGAGACGATCGGGTCCTTGTTCAAGTCATAGAATTTTCGACCCGTCTCCGGGTCGATGCGTTTGGTGCCAAGTTCGGGTTTTGCCACAGCAAGCCTCGTCGATGAAAGTTTGGTCCCCTTAACCAGAGTTTACGGCGCTGTCAAAGCGAAAAGCCGGCGTCCCAAAAAGCTTGAATTCGAAGGCCTTCGTACCAAGGGGATGACCATCTCGATCCGCCATGATAGGAGACCGCGCAAACCACAAGAAAATGGCCGGCCGCCGGCGTTTCCAGGAAAGAACCATGTCGCACACTGCCGCCCCGAAGCAGGCCACCGCCCGAAAATCATCTGGTCTTTCCGGCGCGGCACGGGTGCCGGGCGACAAGTCGATCTCGCACCGTTCCTTCATGTTTGGCGGGCTGGCCTCCGGCGAAACCCGCATCACCGGACTACTGGAAGGCGAGGACGTGATGCGTACGGGCGCTGCCATGAAGGCGATGGGCGCTCATATCGAGAAGCATGGCACTGAGTGGGTGATCCGCGGAACCGGCAATGGCGCGCTGCTGCAACCGGAGTGCCCGCTCGATTTCGGCAATGCCGGCACGGGCTCCCGCCTCACCATGGGCCTGGTCGGCACCTATGACATGGAAACCACCTTCATCGGCGACGCCTCGCTGTCCGGCCGGCCGATGGGCCGCGTGCTCGAACCGCTTCGCCAGATGGGCGTGCAGGTGCTGAAGGCGACACCCGGCGACCGCATGCCGATCACGCTGCGCGGGCCCAAGCACGCCGCGCCGATCACCTACCGCGTGCCGATGGCCTCGGCGCAGGTCAAGTCGGCGGTGCTGCTGGCCGGGCTGAACACGCCGGGCATCACCACGGTCATCGAGCCGGTGATGACGCGCGACCACACCGAAAAGATGCTCAAGGGATTCGGCGCCAATCTGTCGGTCGAGACCGACGAGCGCGGCGTGCGCCACATTTTCATCGAAGGCCAGGGCAAGCTCACCGGCCAGACCATCGCGGTGCCTGGCGACCCCTCCTCGGCCGGCTTTCCTCTGGTGGCCGCGCTGATCGTGCCGGGCTCGGACATCACCATCGAAAACGTGCTGATGAACCCGACGCGCACGGGCCTTCTTTTGACGCTGCAGGAAATGGGCGCCTGGATCGACATAATCGATCCGCGCAACGAAGGCGGCGAGGACGTCGCCGACCTGCGCGTACGCTATTCCGAACTGAAAGGCGTCACCGTGCCGCCCGAACGGGCGCCGACTATGATCGACGAGTATCCGGTGCTTGCCGTGGCGGCGAGCTTTGCCGAGGGCGAAACGCTCATGCTCGGGCTTGAAGAGCTGCGGGTGAAGGAATCCGACCGGCTGTCGGCGGTCGCCAACGGGCTGAAGCTCAACGGCGTCGATTGCAGCGAGGGCGAGGCCACGCTGGCCGTGCGCGGAAAACCTGGCGGCAAGGGCCTCGGCCAACACCCCAACGGACAGGGCACCATCGTCCAGACCCATCTCGACCACCGCATAGCCATGAGTTTTCTGGTTATGGGGCTGGCGACGGAAAAACCCGTGACCATCGATGATCAAGCGATGATCGCGACAAGTTTTCCGGAATTCATGGGCCTGATGAAGGGGCTCGGTGCGGCGATCGAGTGAGATACTTTTACGTTCATTGGAAACATAGCATACCGGAGGAGCCGTCCCATCTCTGGTATGAAGTTGCCGACGACAATTTCCAGAACCGGACTATAGAGTTCTATGCCGATGGCTCCGTGGGTTTTGCAATTCGCGGCGCTGCCCTCGACGGGTCGGAGGATATTGAGATCGGGGGCACCAGAAATTCCGTATAAGGCTTTCCCGATCTCACAGAAATCAACTCCGACAATCAGTTCGAGGCCTCGGAGGTCAACGCGGTTGACTTCGAGCGCCGATGGAGTGAGGCACTTGCATCGAGGTTTCGAATGACGACAGGCTTCACCATCGCCATCGACGGACCTGCAGGCGCTGGAAAGGGCACCCTTGCCCGACGGCTCGCCGATCACTACCGGCTGAACCTGCTCGACACCGGCCTTACCTATCGCGCGGTAGCGCATTCGCTGCTTCGGCTGGGCCTGCCGCTCGACAATGTCTCGGCCGCTGAAACCGCGGCTCGCCAGGTCGATCTGGCAAAACTCGACCGCGCCGTGCTTTCGGCACATGCCGTTGGCGAGGCGGCGTCGAAAGTGGCTGTCATCCCGTCAGTGCGGCGCATACTGGTCGACAAGCAGCGCGACTTTGCAAAAGCCCCGCCGGGCGCGGTGCTCGACGGTCGCGACATCGGCACCGTCGTCTGTCCCGATGCCGACGTAAAACTCTATGTCACGGCCAGTGCCGAGGTGCGGGCAAAGCGGCGGCTGGATGAAATCGAGAGCATTGGCGGCACTGCCAATTTCGAGGAAATCCTTGCCGATATCGTGCGCCGCGACGAGCGCGACATGGGCCGCATGGACTCGCCCTTGAAACCGGCAGCCGATGCGCACTTGCTCGACACGTCGGAAATGGCTATAGAAGCCGCGTTTCTGGCAGCACGGGCGATCATCGACGACGTCCTGGCCAAGAGAAACAATGCCTGAGGCTGGGTTTTCCTGCCGCCGCCGATTGCCGGCGACAAAAAGAATTCCCATATCGGGCATGAACCAGCCTGCCAGCATTCTTCATGCGCCGGAATTGCCGCCCAAAGGCGGCCAAGGGCTTTTTGCCCGGAACGCCGGCAGGCCAACGCAACACTAACCCACGGCGCCCGCCTCGCGACAGATTGCGGGGCAATCCAGGAGAACCTATGTCAGTTGCAAATCCCACTCGCGATGATTTCGCGAGCCTGCTCGAAGAATCATTTTCCGCCGGCCATTCCGGCGAAGGTCAGGTCGTAAAGGGCGTCATCACCGCCATTGAAAAAGACATGGCTATCATCGACGTCGGCCTCAAGGTCGAAGGCCGCGTGCCGCTGAAGGAATTCGGCGTCAAGGGCAAGGACACGACGCTCAAGGTCGGCGACACGGTCGAGGTCTATGTCGAGCGTATCGAGAACGCGCTTGGCGAAGCCATGTTGTCGCGCGAAAAGGCTCGCCGCGAAGAGAGCTGGGTCCGTCTCGAAGAGAAGTTCACCAAGGGCGAACGCGTCGAAGGCGTCATCTTCAACCAGGTCAAGGGCGGCTTCACCGTCGACCTCGACGGTGCCGTTGCGTTCCTGCCGCGCAGCCAGGTCGATATCCGCCCGATCCGCGACGTCTCGCCGCTGATGCACAACCCGCAGCCCTTCGAGATCCTCAAGATGGATCGCCGCCGCGGCAACATCGTGGTGTCGCGCCGCACAGTGCTCGAGGAAAGCCGCGCCGAACAGCGTTCGGAAATCGTGCAGAACCTCGAAGAAGGCCAGGTGGTCGAAGGCGTCGTCAAGAACATCACCGACTATGGTGCGTTCGTCGACCTCGGCGGCATCGACGGCCTGCTGCACGTCACCGACATGGCATGGCGCCGCGTCAACCATCCGACCGAAATCCTCAATATCGGCCAGACGGTCAAGGTGCAGATCATCCGCATCAACCAGGAAACCCACCGCATCTCGCTCGGCATGAAGCAGCTCGAGAGCGATCCGTGGTCCGAGATCGGCACCAAGTTCCCGATCGGCAAGAAGATCAAGGGTACCGTTACCAACATCACCGACTACGGCGCATTCGTCGAGCTGGAGCCGGGCATCGAAGGCCTCATCCACGTTTCGGAAATGTCGTGGACCAAGAAGAACGTGCATCCCGGCAAGATCCTGTCGACGACGCAGGAAGTCGACGTGGTGGTGCTCGAAGTCGATCCGGCCAAGCGCCGCATCTCGCTCGGCCTCAAGCAGACGCTGGAGAACCCGTGGGAGGCCTTCGCGCGCAGCCATCCGGTCGGCAGCCAGGTTGAGGGCGAGGTCAAGAACAAGACCGAGTTCGGCCTGTTCATCGGCCTCGAAGGCGATGTCGACGGCATGGTCCACCTTTCCGACCTCGACTGGACCCGTCCGGGCGAGCAGGTGATCGAGGAGTACAATCGCGGCGACATGGTCAAGGCGCAGGTGCTCGACGTCGACATCGACAAGGAGCGCATCTCGCTCGGCATCAAGCAGCTGGCCAAGGACACGGTCGGCGAAGCGGCGACGTCAGGCGAACTGCGCAAGAACGCAGTCGTCACCTGCGAGGTTATCGGCGTGAAGGATGGCGGTCTGGAAGTGCGGCTGGTCGACAGCGGCATCGAGACCTTCATCAAGCGCTCCGACCTCAGCCGTGACCGCGACGAGCAGCGCCCCGAGCGCTTCACTGTCGGCCAGAAGGTCGACGCCCGCGTCATCGCCTTCGACAAGAAGACCCGCAAGCTGCAGGTCTCGATCAAGGCGCTGGAAATCGCCGAAGAGAAGGAAGCGGTCGCCCAGTACGGTTCGACTGACTCCGGCGCTTCGCTGGGCGACATCCTGGGTGCCGCGCTGAAGAAGCAGGGCAGCTAAGCCAACACTGCGCCTCGCGCAGGTTGTAAACGAAACAAAAAGCCCCGCCGGAGCGATCCGGCGGGGCTTTTTTTGCACCCGACCTGAATTTCAGGCCCTGCCGTAAAGCGGCACCAGCGTGCCGCTCATCGCCAGATTGGCCGGCGAAGCGAGGTAGGCAATGGCCTCCGCGGCTGCTTCCAAGCTGACCCATTTGCTGAAATCGGCGCCCGGCATGTCAGCCCGGGTGGCCGGCGTGTCTAGGGTCGAGGGCGCCACGGCGTTGACCAGTATGCCCTTGCCCTTCAGCTCTTCGGCCATCGCCACGGTCATCGCGGCGACCGCCGCCTTGGCGGCAGCGTAAGCCACCTTGCCGGAGCCGCGCCGCGGATCGAGCCCGGCTCGCGCGGTGACATTGACGATGCGGCCCGATACGGAAGATTCCAGCATCGAGCGTATCGCCGCGCGGCAGCACAGGAAGGTGGTGCGGGCGTTGGTGTCCATCATCTCGGCAAAGGAGGCGGGCTCGATCTTCTCGACCGGTGCGGCGGTGAAGCCGCCGGCCAGATGCACCGATGCCCACAAATCCGGAACGCTAGCATAGAAGGCATCGACCTTGGCAGCGTCGGCGAGGTCGACATTGTGCGCCAGCCTGACGCGGTCATGTGCCGGGAAGGGAAAACGGGCAGGCGCGGCAGCGTGGGCATTGGGCACATGGCAAATCGCGCCCTGCTCCAGCAGTTTCCCTACGACCGCGCCGCCAAGCGCCCCGGTGCCGCCGGTCACCACGATATGTCTGCCGTCCAGTGTTTCCGTCATATTCGACCGCTCCGTCGTTGCGCGCCGCCGATGCGGAAGGTCGCGCCTTTCGCGCGATCACTCAACCGAAATCTCGATGACGTAGGGTCGTCCAGCCGCCCGCGCGCGCCGTAGCGCGTCCGCCAAGCCGCCGGCGCCGGAAATCCGCTCGGCGGCAATGCCATAGGCTTCGGCCAATTTGCAGAAATCCGGCGGTGCCGGGGAGACGCCGACAGGCTCGACGCCGACATCGAGCATCGAGGTTTCGATCTCGCGGTAGCCGCGATTGTTCCAGACGGCGAAGATCACCGGCGCCGCCGCGTCGAGCGCGGCGCCCAGTTCCGGCAGGGTGAACTGGAAGCCGCCGTCGCCGGTGAGACAAACGACCGGCGCCTCAGGCCTGGCAAGGGCAGCACCGATCGCCGCCGGCGGGCCATAGCCGAGCGCGCCGAAGCCGGTAGCGGCGTTGAACCAGCCGCCCGGCCGGTCGTGATCGTAATAGAGGTTGGCGGCGTAGACCGGCTGGGTCGAATCGCCGACGATGATCGAGCCAGGCAGCGCATCACGGATCGTCTCGACGGCGCGCAATTGCGCCTGCATAGCTGGGCCAATCTCGGCAAAGGCCGCTTGCCGCGTCGCGGCCGCGCGAGCGGCGCCGTCGCCTGATTGCGCCTGGCCCATGCCGAGTTCGGCATGCAGCGCCTCGAGCGCTGCGCCACAATCGGCCTGGATCGAAATCCGGGCCGGCCGCCTGGTAAGTTGGTCGGCGCCGATGTCGATGCGGATCAGATTGGCGGGCAGGACAAAACCGCCGTCGCCATAGCCGTCATAATCGGTCGGACCGAATTCGGTACCGGCGGCGATGACCAGGTCGGCATCGGCCATCAGCGCACGCACCGCCTTCAGGCTGGGGCTGGCCGGCACGCCAAGCGGATGGCGATAGAGCAGGCCGCGCGCATTGGCGGTCTGGACGACCGGCGCTCCCAACCTCTCGGCCAGGCGCTGCAACGGCGCTTCGGCAGCTTTGGCGCCGCCGCCGGCCAGGATAAGCGGCCGGCGGGCGGCAGCGCAAAGCCTGGCTGCCTCAGCGATCACCGCGGCGCCCGGCTCGGGCGGGGCCGAATTACGCAGCAGCGCCACGATGCCGGTGGCGGGCATGGTCATGACATCGGTCGGGATCTCGATATGCACTGGCCCCGGACGCGAGGATGAAAAAAGTGCAAAAGCGCGGGCGAGCACGCCGGGCAATTCGCCGACCTCGGTGACACGGTGCGAAAACAGCGCCACCTTCTCCATCATGCCGCGCTGGTCCGGCAGTTCATGCAGATGGCCAAGGCCCTTGCCCAGCGTCGGCGTGGCGTTGACGCCCGAGATTACCAGCATCGGCACCGAATCGGCGCGCGCCTGGCCCATGGCGGTGATGGTGTTGGTCAGCCCCGGCCCGGTGATGACGAAGGCGACACCCGGCTTGCCGCTGGCGCGCGCATAGCCGTCAGCCATGAAGCCGGCGCCCTGCTCGTGGCGCGGCGTGACGTGACGGATCTTCGACCGCGCAAGCCCGCGGTAGAGCTCGACCGTGTGCACGCCGGGAATGCCGAAGACGGTGTCGACGCCGTGCGCTTCCAGCAAGGTGATGAGCGCTTCGCCGATCGTCGTCATTGTCTTAGCACCGGGCGCGTGAGGCAGGTTGGGCCGCCCTCGCAGGCAATGCACAGCGCATCGGCCTCGAACGTCGAGACCGTACAGCCGGCGGCCTGCATGGCAGCCGCCGTCTTCGGAAAACCGGCAACGGCGATAACCTGGCGCGGCGCGGTCGGCAGGACGTTCAGGCTGAGCCCGCTCGAGGCGAAGAATTCGTCGGCGTCGCCCTCGACCAGGCGAATGCCATGCGCACGCAGCATCTGGTGGAAGGCGACCGGCAGGAGCGGCCCATAGACCAGCGCCAGATCGTCGGCGAGCGGGCTGATCACCGACATCAGATGCAGGCAGGCGTCCTCGCCTTGCCAGAGCGGCAGGTCGAAGCCATCGACCTGGATGCCTTTGGGTGAAAGCAGGTTGGAGAGCTGCTGGATGCCGTGCTGATTGGTGCGTACGCCGCGGCCGACCGCCAGTGTGTTTGCATCCATCCACACGCAGTCGCCGCCCTCGACCTGGCCGGGAGTCTCGATACGGCCGAGGACAGGTATGCCCATGCGCCCATAAGCTGCCTCGTGCAGGCCGGGCTCGGGCCGGCGCAGCGCCTTGCCCATGGCAAGGATGACCGCGCCATGGTCGGTCATCAGCGAGGGATCGTGGGTAAAGACAGAATCGGCAAGCCCGTCATCGGCGTCGCTCAGCCATTCGATCTCGGCGCCTGAGCCGGAAATCAGCCCGGCCAGCGCTTCATGCTGGGCCGCCGCTTTTTGCGGATCGAAGCCGGGACCGTAGTGCCATTCCAGTGCTTCGGCCCGATGCATGGCGCTGGCGGCGGAGCGCATCAGCACGCGCTGCAGCGGCCCGGCCATCGACTGCGACCCGTATGCTTTGCCCACTAAATTCTCCTGAAACGCGCTCCCTCCTGCCAATAGCCACTCGGCAGGCCGTGATCAATGGTCCAAAAACTGCGGTTGACGGAGGCAAGCGGAACGGTCCATCTTGAGAATCGGAACGCTGTCCAGTGACGGGTAATGGGTAATAAATTCCAGCAAGGACTGCCTCGGCTGCTCCGCGGGGCACCGCGACGATGACAGCGCCGGCCACCGCCCTGAAGCATACGGTGCAGAACGGCGCCGCCGAAGCCATCCACGTCGAGAACCTGCACAAGAATTTCGGCAAGCTGCACGTATTGAAGGGCGTTTCGCTGTCGGCGCGCGATGGCGAGGTGATCGCCATCATCGGCGGCAGCGGCTCGGGCAAGTCGACGCTGCTGCGCTGCATCAATTGCCTGGAGAACCCGACCAGCGGCATCATCCGCGTCAATGGCGAAGAGATAAAGCTGAAGGCCGACAGCCACGGCCACACCGTGCCCGCCGACCGCAAGCAGATCGAACGCATCCGCTCCAAGCTCGGCATGGTCTTCCAGAACTTCAATCTTTGGAGCCACATGACGTTGATCGAGAACGTCATCGAGGTTCCCGTGCATGTGCTCGGCGTCAAGCGCGATGTAGCGATCGGCGAGGCGGAAAAGCTGCTTGCCCGCGTCGGCCTGGCCGAAAAACGCGACGTCTACCCCGCCTATCTGTCGGGTGGCCAACAGCAGCGCGCAGCGATAGCCAGGGCGCTGGCCATCAATCCGCGCGTCATGCTGTTCGATGAGCCGACCTCGGCGCTCGACCCGGAGTTGGTCGGCGAAGTGCTGAAGGTGATCGGCGACCTGGCGCGCGAAGGCCGCACCATGGTGCTGGTCACGCATGAGATGAAGTTTGCCCGCGAGGTGGCGACGCATGTCGTCTATCTCCATAACGGGCTGGTCGAGGAAGAAGGGCCGCCGGAACAGATCTTCGGCGCACCAAAATCCGAAAGGCTGAAGCAGTTTCTGCGCAATGTTGGATGACTTGCGAGAAAAGCAGACGGGAACGTCAAAACCAAAAAACGGGAGAACTGAAAAATGAAACCTTTTCTCAAAACGGCGCTCGCGGCCACGCTGATCGCATTGTCGGGCGCATTTTCGGCAAGCGCCGAACAGATCAAGGTGGGTTTTTCGCCGGAAGCCTATCCGCCGTTTTACTCGCAGGATGCTTCCGGCAAGTGGGGTGGCTGGGAAGTCGACATCGTCAACGCCATTTGCGGCGAAGCCAAGCTGGATTGCGCATTGACGCCAGTCCCGTGGGACGGCCTCATCCCGGCGCTTAAAACCAAGAAGATCGATGCGATCATGAATTCGATGTCCATTACCGACGAGCGCAAGAAGGAAATCGACTTCTCCGACAAATACTATAACACGCCGACTGCGGTGATCGGCGCCAAGGATCAGAAATTCGATGCGACGCCAGAGGGGCTGAAAGCCAAGATAGTCGGCGTTCAGGCGTCTACGGTGCACGCCGCCTACGCCAAGAAGCACTTCACCGACGCTGCGGAAATCAAGGAATACCAGACGCAGGACGAGGCAAATCAGGATCTCGCCGCCGGCCGGATCGATGCCACTCAGGCCGATTCGATCGCGCTCGACGCGTTTTTGAAGTCGGACCAAGGCAAGGCGTGCTGCGACCTCAAGGGTTATGTCGCGCCGGACCTTGAAGTGCTCGGGCCGGGCGTCGGCGCCGGCATGCGCCAAGGCGACACCGAGCTCAAGGACAAGATCAATGCTGCCATCAAGGCCATTCGGGCCAATGGCAAATATGCCGAAATCACCAAGAAGTACTTCGATTTCGACATCTACGGCGAAGCGTCGCAGTCCAACTGACGGCAACGGCGTCAAGCCGGGCATGCCTAGCCGCCGTCGTCGCGGTGGGCATGTCCGGCTTGACGCATCATTGGCGCCTCAACCCGCAAGTCCAGGGGGACATAAGCTGAGCGACGTTCTCGCCACCATGTTCGGAGCCAGTTCGCTGGAATTGCTGTCCTTCGAACCGCCGAACGGCAGGGGTCTCAGCCTTCTGCATGGGCTGGCAAACTCCGTCGGAATTGCTTTCGGTTCCTTTGGGGTTGGTCTTTTGATCGGCGTCGGCGGCGCCTATGGCAAGCTCTATGGCGGGCCGGTGGTCCGTGACCTGCTGGAAGTTTACACCACAGTGGTCCGCGCCGTGCCCGAGCTGGTGCTGATCCTGGTGCTTTATTTCGCTGGTACCGACCTCATCAACCAGTTGCTTACCGCGCTCGGCTATGCCGCGATCGACATCAACGGGGTTGTCGCCGGCATAGGCGTGCTCGGGGTCGTGCAGGGCGCCTACTCCACCGAAGTCTTGCGCGGCGCAATCCGCGCCGTTCCGCAAGGCCAGATCGAAGCCGCGCGGGCCTATGGAATGCCTCCCGGCCTGCTTCTCAGGCGTATAACGCTGCCGGCGATGCTGCCCTTCGCCATTCCGGGGCTGGCAAATTTGTGGCTGATCGCCACCAAGGACACCGCGCTTCTCGCGATCGTCGGCGTCAATGAACTGACCCAAACCACACGGACGGCAGCCGGCGCGACGAAGGCTTATTTCACCTTCTTCATGGCGGCGGGCGCGCTTTATCTCGTTCTGACCCTCGTCTCCAACGTCGTCATCGGGCGGGTTGAGCGCTGGGCGCGACGCGGCATGCCGTCGATCGCGGGATCGCACTGATGGCGACCGAAACCCCGGTCATTGACGCCGTCGCACGGGCCTCGCTCTGGATGCAGCCACACCGCATAGCTCTGATCCTGATCGCGCTGGTTGTCGTACTGGCATCGATTTTCCTCATGCGCTGGGATTGGCTTCCCACCTATCTGCCGCTGGCTTTGCAAGGCATATGGCGGACCATCTGGCTGCTTGTGGTAACGTCGGCTCTGGGCATCGCGCTCGCCATCCCCCTCGGCCTGGCGCAGGTGATCGGCCCGCCGATCTTGAGCGTGCCGGCCAAGATGTTCTGCACGATTGTTCGCGGCACGCCGCTGCTGCTCCAGCTCTGGCTGCTCTACTACGGACTGGGTTCGCTGTTTCCGCAATTTCCGTGGATACGCGAGTCGTTCCTCTGGCCCATTCTAAGGCAGGCATGGCCCTACGCCGTTCTTTCTCTGACGATCTCGTATGCCCTGTGTCTGATACAAATAT
>NZ_JAMYOG010000017.1:0-126278 GCF_040319725.1 Mesorhizobium sp. M0894
CCCCCCAGCTTTTTTTTCACCACCACCCCCCCCACACCCCACCACAGCCATTGTCGGGGGGCCGGGTTGTTGTTAATAACACACTTTTTACCCCCCTATTCACCCCCCCGCGCCTTCCCCCCCCCGGTTCTTCGTCGTTACCGTCCTTCGCCGTTTGCCGTCTTGGCGCGCGGGAGAAAATTTGCCCCATCGCAGAATTGACGTTTACGCAAACGTCAATATTTGTTATCTCGACCGCAATGTTGGTCCGTCTGCCATCCTCATATGCTGAGGCTGATTTCGGGGCCAAGACCGCATGGTGGAGGAAACGCATGCCGATCTACAGAGCGCCGATCCGGGACACGCTGTTCGTGCTGAACGAGGTGCTGGGCTATCAGCGCTATTCCAATCTTCCCGGATTTTCCGACGCGACGCCGGATGTGCTCGAGGCTATCCTTGCCGAGGGCGCGAAGCTCGCCGAAAACGTCATGCAGCCGCTCAACCGTGTCGGCGACGTGGAAGGTTGTGTGCGCCATGTCGACGGGTCGGTGACGACGCCAAAAGGCTTCAAGGAAGCCTTCGACCAGTATCGCGAAGGTGGCTGGATGGGGCTCGCCGCACCTGTCGAGTTTGGCGGGCAAGGCTTGCCCTATGCAGTGCATACTGCGGTTGCCGAATATATGGTGTCGGCCAATATGTCGCTGATGATGTATGCCGGACTGACGCAAGGTGCGATCGCTGCGATCATCACCCATGGCACCAAAGAGCAGAAGGCGACATGGTTGCCGAAGCTGGTCGAGGGCGCCTGGACCGGCACCATGAACCTGACCGAGCCGCACTGCGGAACCGATCTCGGCTTGCTGCGCACCAAGGCCGTTCCAAATGGCGACGGCACCTACAGGATCTCCGGCCAGAAGATATTCATCTCGGCCGGCGAGCATGACATGTCGGGAAACATCGTCCACCTCGTGCTGGCCCGTATCGAGGGCGCGCCGGATGGCGTGAAGGGCATCTCGCTGTTCATCGTGCCGAAGCTCAAGCTCGATGCATCACGCAATCCGGGCGAGAAGAACACCGTCTCCTGTGGCTCGATCGAGGAGAAGATGGGTATCCATGGCAATTCGACCTGCGTCATGAATTATGACGACGCTGAAGGCACACTGCTCGGCGAGGCCAATGGCGGGCTGAAAGCCATGTTCACCATGATGAATGAGGCGCGGCTTGGCGTCGGCCTGCAGGGGCTCTCACTGTCGGAGGTTGCCTATCAGAATGCGGTTTCCTACGCCAAGGATCGTCTGCAGGGCCGCTCGCTGTCAGGGCTGAAGGCGCCGGACAGAAAGGCCGATCCGATCATCGTCCATCCGGACATCCGCCGCAGCCTGATGACCATGAAGGCTTTCAACGAGGCCGGCCGCGCGCTGGCGCTGTGGACGGCGATCAAGTCCGACATCGCTCACCGCTCCGGTGACGACAAGGATCGCCAGGCAGCCGATGACTATACCGGCCTGATGACGCCGGTGGTCAAGGGCGTGCTCACCGACAAGGGTTTCGATCATGCGGTAATGGCGCAGCAGGTGTTCGGAGGCCACGGCTATATAGAAGAGCACGGCATGAGCCAGTTCGTCCGCGATGCCCGCATCGCCATGATCTATGAGGGTGCCAACGGCATCCAGGCACTCGACCTCGTCGGCCGCAAGCTGGCCTTGAATGGCGGTCGCGCGGTGCAGGCGTTCTTTAGGGAAGTCGGCGAGTTCTGCGAGGAGAACCGCACCGACGAGAAGATGGCGCCCTTCACCAAGGCGCTGAAGAAGAGCCTCAACGATCTGCAGGCGGCGACGATGTGGCTGATGCAGAACGGCATGGCCAGGCCCGACAATGCCGGTGCCGCCTCGACCGACTACATGCATCTCTTCGGCCTGGTGGCGCTGGGGTATATGTGGGCGCAGATGGCCAGGGTGGCCGCAGCGAAATTGGCGAATGGCGCCGACGGCGCTTCGTCTTTCTACGACAACAAGCTGGTGACGGCGCGCTTCTTCGTGGAGCGGATCATGCCGGAGACGGCGGCGCACCTTGCCCGCATCTCCAGCGGCGCCGACACATTGATGGCGCTGCCGGCCGAAGCGTTCTAGGCTCCCCTCTTCCTCGCGAGGAGGGTGGCCGCGAAGCGGCCGGGAGAGGGCGCCACGGCAGCGCGCCAGCCTCAATTCTGGCGGCGTGCTTGGAAGGAGGATCAGAGAATAAACATGACCAGTCCCGCCGAAATCCTTGGCCTTCCAAAACCCGCCTGGGCGGCGGACGAGGTCGGCATGCTTTATGACATGGCGCACCGCTTCATGTCGGAAGAGATCGCGCCGCGTTACGACGAGTTCGAGAAGAACGAGATGGTCGACCGCGAAAGCTGGCTGAAGGCGGGTGCGGCCGGCCTGCTCTGCGCCTCGATGCCGGAGGAATATGGCGGCTCGGGCGGCAGCTTCGCGCATGAGAGCGCCATCATCGAGGCGATCGCCCATGTCGGCGTCGACGGGTTCGGCATTGGCCTGCACAATTCGATCGTCGCCCCCTACATCCTCCATTACGGCTCGGACGAGCAGAAGAAGAAATGGCTGCCGAGGCTGGCGACCGGCGAACTGATCGGCGCCATCGCCATGACCGAGCCGGGTGCGGGCTCCGACCTGCAGGGCGTCAAGACGCGCGCCGAAAAGGACGGCAACCAGTACAAGCTCAACGGCTCGAAGACCTTTATCACCAACGGCCAGCTCGCTAACTTCATCATCGTCGTCACCAAGACCGATCCGCAGAAAGGTGCCAAGGGCATCTCGCTGATCGTCGTCGAGACCGACGAGGTGGAGGGCTTCGAGCGCGGCCGCAACCTCGACAAGATCGGCCTCAAGGCCAACGACACGTCGGAACTGTTCTTCAACGACGTGCGTGTGCCGACCTCGAACCTGCTTGGCAACGAGGAAGGCCAGGGCTTCGTCCAGCTGATGCAGCAATTGCCGCAGGAGCGGCTGCAGATCGGCACCACTGCTATCGCCATGGTCGAGCGGGCGCTGGCTCTTACCATCGACTACGTCAAGGAGCGCAAGGCCTTCGGCAAGGCCATCATCGAATTCCAGAACACCCAGTTCAAGCTGGCCGAATTGAAGACCGAGGCGACCATTGGGCGCGTCTTCTATAATGACTGCGTTGCCCGCCACATTAACGGCGGCCTCGACCCGGTGACGGCCTCGATGGCCAAATACTGGCTGTCAGACCTGCAGGGAAAAGTCGTCGACGAATGCCTTCAATTGCATGGCGGCTATGGCTACATGAATGAATATCCGATTGCGCGCATGTTCCGCGACGCCCGCGTCCAGCGCATCTACGGCGGAACCAACGAGATCATGAAATTGCTGATCGGGCGCTCTCTCTGAGCGACTTTCAGCAAACCCAAGGAGCAGGAAAATGGCCGAAGCTTACGTCTATGATGCCGTGCGCACGCCGCGCGGCAGGGGCAAGAAGGATGGCTCGCTGCACGAAGTGCCGGCGGTGCGGCTCGGCGCCAAGGTGCTCGAGGCGATGCGCGACCGCAACGGGCTGGACACCGGCACCGTCGACGACATCATCTTCGGCTGTGTCGATCCGGTTGGCGAGGCGGGTGCAGTCATTCCACGTGCCGCTGCTTTCGAGGCCGGCTACGACACCAAGGCGCCTGGCATGCAGATATCGCGCTTCTGCGCCTCGGGCCTCGACGCCATCAATTTCGGCGCCGCCAAGATCGCGCAAGGCGCCGACGAGATCGTGATTGCCGGTGGCGTCGAATCGATGTCGCGGGTCGGCATGGGCGCCTCCGGCGGCGCCTGGTTCATGGATCCTTCGGTCGGCCTGCCCGGCTGGTTCGTGCCGCAAGGCATATCGGCCGACCTGATCGCCACCAAATACGGGTTTTCGCGCGACGACGTCGATGCCTACGCGGTCGAAAGCCAGAAGCGTGCCGCCAAGGCGTGGGGCGAGGGCCGCTTCAAGAATTCGGTGATCTCGGTCAAGGACCAGAACGGCCTGACCATTCTCGATCACGACGAGCACATGCGGCCTTCGACCGACATGCAGTCGCTGGCCGCGCTCAACCCGTCCTTCGTCATGCCCGGCGAAATGGGCGGCTTCGACGCCCTCGCGGTGCAGAAGCATCCCGAGGTGGAAGAGGTCAACCACGTCCACCATGCCGGAAATTCGTCCGGCATCGTCGATGGCGCGGCGGCCGTGCTGCTCGGCTCGAAAAAGGCGGGAAAGACGCTCGACCTCAAGCCGCGCGCGCGTATCCGCGCCTTTGCCAACATCGGCTCCGAACCGGTGCTGATGCTGACCGGTCCGGTCGACGTCACCGAAAAGCTGTTGAGGCGGGCGAAGATGAAGCTGTCGGACATCGACCTGTTCGAGCTTAACGAGGCCTTCGCTTCGGTGGTGCTGCGCTACATGCAGGCTTTCGACATTCCTCATGACCGGATCAACGTCAATGGCGGCGCCATCGCCATGGGCCATCCGCTGGGCGCCACCGGTGCGATGATCTTCGGTACGGTGCTGGACGAATTGGAACGCCGCGACCTGAACACCGCGCTGGTGACGCTTTGCATCGGCGCCGGTATGGGCACCGCAACGATCATCGAACGCGTCTGACGGAGAGAGATGATGAGCTATACCAATTTCACCCTCGACACCGACGCCGACGGCATTGCTTTGGTCACCTGGGACATGCCGGACCGTTCGATGAACGTCTTCACCCAAGAGGTGATGCTCGAGCTGAACGTCATCGTCGACAAGGTGGCGACCGATGCAGCGATCAAGGCGGCGGTCATTACCTCCGGCAAGGATACGTTCTCGAGCGGCGCCGACATCACCATGCTGCAGAAGATGCTGGCGACCTTCGCCGCCGACAAGGCAAAGGACCCAGAGAAGGCGACCAAGGCGCTGTTCGACAATGCGGGCTATATGAACGGCCTGTTCCGTAAGCTGGAAACCTCGGGTAAGCCGTGGGTTTCGGCGATCAACGGCACCTGCATGGGCGGCGCGTTCGAATTGTCGCTCGCCTGCCATGGCCGTGTCGCGGCCGATTCCGACAAAGTGAGGATGGCACTTCCCGAAGTGAAGATCGGCATTTTCCCCGGCGCCGGCGGAACCCAGCGCGTGCCGCGGCTGACCGACCAGCAGCAGGCGCTGCAAATGCTGACCTCCGGCCAGACGCTGTCGCCGCAGAAGGCCAAGTCGATGGGCCTGATCCATGAGATTGCCGAGCCGGACAAGCTGGTCGAAACCGCCAAGGCGATGATCAGGAACGGCTTGAAACCGGTGGCGCCCTGGGACGAAAAAGGCTTCAAGCTGCCCGGCGCTCCGATCTATTCGGTGGCCGGTGCCAATCTGTGGCCGCCGGCCATCGCCATCCTGCGCCGCGAGACCTATGGCAACTATCCCGCCGCTGCCGCCATCCTGAAATGCGTTTACGAGGGCTTGCTGGTGCCGTTCGACACCGCCTTGCGGATCGAGCAGCGCTACTTCACCGAGATCATGCAGACCAGGGAAGCGGCAGCGATGATCCGCTCGTTGTTCGTGTCGCTCCAGGAACTGAACAAGGGCGCGCGCCGCCCGGCCGGTGTGCCGGAAACGAGGTTTAAGAAGATCGGCGTGCTCGGCGCCGGCTTCATGGGCGCCGGCATTGCCTATGTGACGGCCAAGGCGGGCATTCCGGTGGTGCTGCTCGACCGTGACATGGAGTCTGCCGCCAAGGGCAAGGCGCATTCCGACAACCTTATCTCGGATCAGGTGAAGAAGGGCCGTGCCAAGCCACAGGACAAGGACCAGTTGCTGACGCTGATCACGCCGACGGCCGATTACGCCGATCTCGCCGGCTGCGATCTTGTCGTCGAGGCGGTATTCGAGGATTCGGCCGTAAAGAAGGGCGCCACCGAACAGGCCGAGGCTGTGCTCAAGCCTTCGGCGACCTTCGCCTCGAATACGTCCACCATACCGATTACATCGCTGGCCAGGAATTCGGCGCGGCCAAAGAATTTCATCGGCATCCACTTCTTCTCGCCGGTCGACAAGATGATGCTGGTCGAGATCATCCTCGGCAAGAAGACCGGCGACAAAGCGCTGGCCACCGCGATCGACTTTGTCCGCGCCATCAAGAAAACCCCGATTGTCGTCAACGATACGCGCGGTTTCTATGTCAATCGCTGCGTACTGCGCTACATGTCGGAAGCCTACAAGATGCTGATCGAAGGTGTTCCGGCGCCGATGATCGAGAATGCGGCGAAAGCCGCCGGCATGCCGGTCGGTCCTCTGGCGTTGACCGACGAGACCGCGATCGACCTTGCCCAGAAGATCATGAAGCAGACGATGCGCGATCTCGGCGACAAGGCGGTCGACCCGAAGCAGATGGCGCTGATCAGCACGATGGTCGACACACACGGTCGCTTGGGTCGCAAGAACAGCAAGGGCTTCTACGACTATCCGGCAAAACCTGCCAAGAAGAAGCTGTGGCCAGGCCTCAGGGACCTCTACCCGCAACTGGCGCCGGAGAGGGTCGATTATGAGGAGCTGAAGCAGCGGCTGCTGGTCACCATCGCGCTTGAGGCGGCACGGGTGATGGAGGAGGGCATCGTTACCGATCCACGCGAGGCCGATGTCGGCTCGATCCTGGCCTTCGGCTTCGCGCCCTACACAGGCGGTGCACTGTCCTACATCGACGGCATCGGCGCGAAGAAATTCGTCAAGATCGCCAAGCGCCTGCAGAAGAAATACGGCGCCGAGTTCAGGGCGCCGAAGCTGCTGCTCGACATGGCCGAGAAGGGCGAGACCTTCTATGAGCGTTTCGATCCCTATGACAGGAACGAGGCCAAGGAGGCAGCGTGACGCCGTCTTCGGCGGTGGACAAGATGGCGGCCAAGAGGTAGAACAGGGAAGGTATTTTTTCCTGTTTCGAAGGAGAGCAAGGTGCTCTCGCATGACCGCGTTTGGGCCGCCATCGACGCTCTCGCCGAGCGTTATTCGCTTTCGGCCTCCGGGCTGGCCAGGCGCGCTGGCCTCGACTCGACGGCCTTCAACAAATCGAAGCGGCTGTCCTCGGATGGGCGGCCGCGCTGGCCGTCGACCGAATCGCTGGCCAAGATCATCGAGGCGACCGGCGCCTCGCTGGATGAATTTGCGGGGCTGGTCGAAGGCCGGGGTAATTCCGGCGCACTGCCCGTGCAGAAATCGTCGGTGCCGCTGCTCGGCTTCGCCCAGGCGGGCGCCGGTGGCTTCTTCGACGACGCCGGGTTTCCGGCGGGGCAGGGATGGGACCTGATCGAGCTGCCGGCACGGGCAACCGAAACCTCCTATGCGTTGAAGGTCCAGGGCGATTCCATGCTGCCGCTTTACCGCAATGGCGATGTCCTGATCGTCGAGCCGGGGGCTATCATACGAAAGGGCGATCGCGTCGTCGTCAAGACCAATGCCGGCGAGGTGATGGCCAAGGTGCTCGACCGCCAGACACCGAAGTCGATCGCGCTGGTCTCCCTCAATCCCGATCATCCGGACCGCGACATCCCCATGCGTGATGTCGAATGGGTGGCGCGGATTGTCTGGGCAAGCCAGTAGGCGCGGGGCCGGTGCGTCTGCCTCACCTTGCCTTGGCCGTTCTGGCGATTCCGGCGATGGCCACGGCAATTGTCGCTGGCGGCCGTGCCGTCCAGAACCAAAGCGGCGGCCCTGGCGAGCAAATTCAGGTCAGCGCTGAACCCCAGCCCGCCGCGCCGGCTACGTCGGCCATCTCGAAACCAGAGGCGGCCAAGCAGGCTACGCATTCAAGGGCAATCGATCCGGAAATCGTGGTGCCGCCGCAGCTCGGTTCCGACGAGCTTGAACGGATTGAGCCGCGCGCACCGTTGAGCGATCTGGCATTGGCCGGACTGCCCAGGCCGCCAAAAACGAAAATGCCTGACGACTGGAAAGGCACGAAACTGTTCCAGCCGGTCGCGCCGGCCGCCGGGGTCATCGAGGCAAAGGGCTATTCGATTGCGGTTTCCGGCATCGACATCGTCAAGCAGGACGAGACTTGCACCGACGGCGGCAAGTCTTGGAGTTGCGGCATCCGGGCGCGAACTGCCTTCCGCGCTTTTCTGCGCGGTCGTGCGGTGGTCTGTGCCGTGCCGCCCGAAGGCGGCCGTGACCTGATCGCCGCCGAGTGCCGGATCGGCAATCAGGATATCGGCCAATGGTTGGTCGAAAACGGCTGGGCGCGCGCCGCCAAGGGCGGCGCTTACATAGAAGCCGGCGAGAAGGCGCGTGCAGCGAAAAAGGGCGTCTTCGGGCCGGCGCCGAGCGTCTCAGGCCTGCCGCCGCTCCCGGCTGCGTCGCGATCCGCGCCTGTGGCGCCGGGCTCGATCCTGGAGGAGCAGGACGGCGTCCTCAAGCCGCCAGCTGACCAGCAAGCGCCCGTCGAATGAGCTCACGCGTTTCGGCAATGCCGTAGAGTGCGGCGAAGGAACCGAAGCGCGGCCCGCGTTCCTGACCTATCAGCACCTGATAAATCATCTGGAAGAAGGCGACGGAGACGCCGGGTCCACCCTCAGGGCTCTGCTTGGAACGATCCTGGTAGCGCTCGATCTTGCGCGCGACATTGAGGGCGGCGTTCTGGATCGCCTCGCCGGCGGCGTCAGCGGGCAGCGCGGCGAGCGCTTCCGAAAGTTTGGTCAGCGCCTCGCGCTCGACCGCGTCGGCGGCACGGTACACCTTAGCCGGCTTCACGAAATCGTCGAAATAGCGGATCGCATATTCGGTCAGCCGGTCGAGTTCGGGGTGAGTTGCCGGCGTCACACCCGGTGCGTGGCGCGAAATGAAGCCCCACAGCACGTCCCTGTTCTGCGCATTCGAGGCGCTGACCAGGTTGAGCAGCAGCGCGAACGACACCGGCAGGTCGATGATAGGCGGATTGCCGTCATGCATGTGCCAGACCGGATTGCCCAGCCGTTCTTTCCAATCCTGCTTCTGATAAGCAGAGAGGAACGTGTAATATTCGTCTACCGCCTTCGGGATGACGTCGAAATAAAGCTTCTTCGCGGTTCGCGGGCGCTGGAACATATAAAGGCTAAGGCTCTCGGTCGGCGCATAAGTCAGCCACTCGTCGATGGTTAGCCCATTGCCCTTCGACTTCGAGATCTTCTGGCCGTGCTCGTCGAGGAACAGCTCATAATTGAAGCCCTCCGGCGCTGGAGCATCGAGCGCACGGCAAATCTGCCCGGCGAGCTTGACGGAATCGATCAGATCCTTGCCGGACATCTCGTAATCGACGCCGAGTGCTGCCCAGCGCATCGCCCAGTCTGGCTTCCATTGCAGCTTGGCATGACCGCCGGTCACCGGCGTCTCGAAGCGCTCGCCGGTGTCCGGGTCGCGCCACACGATGGTGCCGGCGTCGAGCTTGCGCTCATCGATCGCGACTTGCATGACGATGCCGGTCTTGGGATGGATCGGCAGGAAGGGCGAATAGCTCTGCGCCCGCTCTTCACGCAGCGACGGCAGCATAATTGCCATCACCTTATCGAAGCGCTCGAGCATCTTGAGCAGCGTCGCGTCGAAGCGGCCGGAAGTATAATAGTCGGTCGAGGAAGCGAATTCGTAATCGAAGCCGAAACGGTCGAGGAAGGCGCGCAACCGTGCGTTATTGGCGGCGCCGAAGGACGGATACTCATTGGAGAAAGGGTCCGGTATCCTGGTCAGCGGCTTGCCGAGATACGCGCGCAGCATGTCCTTGTTAGGCACATTGTCCGGCACCTTGCGCAATCCGTCCATGTCATCGGAGAAGCACAGCAGCCGCGTCTTGACCTTGTCTTCGGTCAGCACGCGGAAGGCGTGGCACACCATAGATGTGCGCGCCACCTCGCCGAAAGTGCCGATATGCGGCAGCCCCGACGGGCCGTAGCCGGTCTCGAACAGCACCGTTTCCGGGTAGCCGCTGCTCGCGTAGCGGGCGACGATCTTTTTCGCTTCCTCGAACGGCCACGCCTTGCTTTCGGCGGCCGCGGTGAGGACTTCCGGGCTGAGATCGATCGGCTGTTGTCCGGCCATGATGCTATTTCCTGCAGCTTTGCCGGCATCCGTGCCGGCAGCCGCATGCTCTAGACTATGATCCCGAAAAGTGGAACCCGGTTTCCGGGCAGGACCGTGATCAGGCAAGAAGATATGAGCCCCGTCCCATTTAATCGGTATGGATCAGGCTTCAGGGCCTGACCGGAGCGTCAACGATCGCGGCTCTTTTTCCTTGCGGCGCCGGTCCCTCGTTCCTAACTTCGGGACCCGTCTCAAGGAGTTGTAAATGCCATTGTCGCCACACGAAGCCATGATCTACCTGATGGTCATCACCTCGGCGTCAGACCGCGACATGACCGATGTCGAACTGGCGCGGATCGGCGACGTCGTTCGATCCTGGCCGGTGTTTGAGGATTTCAATCAGGAGCGGCTGGTCGAGGTCGCCCAGGCCTGCCAGAAAATGCTGCAAGAAAAGGACGGGCTGGAGGGCGTCCTGGCGCGCGTCGCCGAGGCGCTGCCCGACCGCCTGCGTGACACCGCCTATGCCGCTGCCTTCGAGGTCGCGGCCGTCGATCTCGAAATGCGACTGGAGGAGGTGCGCGTGCTGCAGCTCGTCCGCCGGGAACTCGACCTCGATGCGCTGACGGTCGCCGCCATCGCGCGAGCCGCCAAGGCCCGCCTTCGCACGCTGACCTGAGCCAGCAGCCAAGCTCAGAAAAAGCTGACCGGAAAATAGCGCAGATAGAACTCGGCGAACGTGCCTTTCACCGAAATTTCCTGCAGCGCATAGTCGAAAGCGGCGGCCAGGGCCGGATCGTCGGCCCTGGTGGCGATCGCCATGCCCGAGCCGAGATATTCGGGCGCCAGATAGGGGCCGCCGGCAAAGCGGCAGCAGCCCGCCGCATCCGAACCGCCGAGCCAGAACGCAAAACGCATGCCATCGCCGAAGGCGGCGTCGATCTTGCCGGCTTTCAGCTCGCCATAAAGCTCCTCCGGCTTTGCGAAGGGGACGATTTGGACGTCGCCGAAATAATCGCGCAGCATCCGCTCATGCCCGGAGCCGGCGATCACGCCGACACGCTTGCTGCGCAGCTTGTCGAACATTGGTTCCGTCAGCGCCTGTGTCTTCGGCACGACGAAGCGTGCCGGAAATTGCAGGTAGGAGCGTGAAAACGCGTATTTCGACCGCGATTCCGGCGTGGCGGCGATTCCGGCAATGATCGCTTCGCCTTCGCCTTTCCGCAGCGCGCCTTCGAGCTCGGCCCAGGGCAGCGCCTGGATCTGGCATTTTTCGGCAATGCCGAGCTCGGCGCAGATGGCGCGCGCCAGGTCCACATGGAAGCCGGACAGTCGGCCTGCCCCGTCGAGAAAGTTGAAGGGCGGGAAATCGGTGGTGGTCAGGAATCGCAGCCGCGGCAGCATCGAAAGGTCCGGCTTTGGCAGCCGCACCTTGGCGTCCCAAAACACCGGCACCTGCGGCTCCGCAGCGCGCGCAGCACCCGCAAGCGATTGCACTCCGATCAGCATCGAGATCAATGAAATGGATATGCACCGAAACGCCACGCGACGACTCCGTCCAGTCTTGCCCCGGCTTTCGTACGAAATAACACAGGTTCTTGTACGAAAATAACTCAGGCACAACGGTTTTTGGTTTCATCATGGCAATTTAGGGATATTGTTTAGTGAGTTTGCAAGTGACTGTATGATGCCGGCTCAAGAGGAGCGGTGGGGCGTACAGAGGGAGCAGCTTTGCAGTCCGGGGTTGATGGCGTAGTGCGGGTTGATCACTGCCATTGGTCTCAAGCGCGGAAGGCAACATGGGGTAGATGTTGCGATGGGTCATTTCGATCGTACCCTGGAGTTGATAGATCAGTTGCAGCACGCCGGCACAGCGGCCGCCGTCTGCGAAAAGCTGCTGGGGGTAACAAGCGGGTTCGGGCTGACGGCGCTGATGGCCGGGACGGTTCCGCAACCTGGAACGCCGAAAAATCAGCAAAAGAACCATGTGCTGCTTTGCGACTGGCCGGCTGAATGGCTTGAGCGCTACGTCGCACGCAACTACGTCGATCACGATCCCGTCGTCAGCCACATGAAGCAGCTTCAGGCGCCGTTCCAGTGGCGGGAAGCGTCTCAGGGCATCCGCATCGGCAAGAGCGGCGGCGAGGTGATGGGCGACGCCGGTGAATTCAAGCTGCGCGACGGGTTGGCCTTCCCGCTGATCACGCTCGATGGCCAGATCGTCATGGTGTCGCTGGGCGGCGAGGCTGTCGAATTGTCGGGCGCCGAGTTCGGGTTGGTCTCGTTGGTCTCGACTTATGCGATTGGCCGCGCCATGCAGCTCCACACCATGGCGGGCAAAACCATCGACCATGTCGAATTGACGCCGCGTGAGCGCGAATGCCTGCAATGGGCCGCCGTTGGCAAGTCCGAATGGGAGATTTCCCAAATTCTCGGCATTTCGGAACACACGTCAGAGAAACACCTTCTTAACGCCAAAAGCAAACTCGGTGCCGTCAACCGGGTCCAAGCCGTCGCGGAAGCGATAAGGCGCGGCTATATTAACTAGGTCGGCCGCGCCGGCCTAGAAATTCTTGCCTACGTGATCGCGCAATTTTCTCGGGGGAGCACGGCCGTATTTTCCTATTGAACCTAGGAGACGGCAAATGCTTTTTTCCCTCACCACCCAGGAATTGATGGAACGCCCAGGCCTTTGGGAGGCAGTTCATCGGTTGCGTTACAAGATTTTCGTCGAGGAGATGGGATGGACCGATCTGCAGCGCCCCGATGGCCTCGAGATCGATCAATTCGACCACGACGAGGCAGTGCACCAGATCGTCATCCGCAATGGCGAGCTCGCCGGTTACCAGCGTATGTTGCCGACGACCCGGGCACATCTTCTAACCGATGTGCTGGCGGACCTTTATGAGGGAACCCCACCGTCGGGGCCGAATGTCTATGAACTGACCCGCTATGCGGTTGCGCCGGGATTCCGCGACGGCCGGCGCGGCGTGTCGACGGTGGGCACCGAACTGATCGCCGGCTTCGTCGAGTGGGGTCTGAAGCGCAACGTCAACCAAGTGATCATCGAATTCGAGCCGATGTGGGTGCTTCGCGCGCTGCAACTGCATTTCCTGGCAACGCCGCTCGGCTATCAGCGGACCTATGGCAACCAGCAGGTCGTTGCCACACTGCTCACCTTCAACGAGCACACGCTCGACGTGGTGCGATCGCGCCGCAATCACTTTGCGCCGGTGCTGGCCAGAGGGTACCCGGACATGCTCGGACAGAGACGCGCCTCGTAAGATTGGAGAGGGCCATGAACGTTCACTCAAAAACAGAATTCCGCAATCACACGCTGATCGTCACCGTATCGTCGGGTGACGGCCGCCCGGTGCTGGACAGGCGGGCCTACGAAAGCCTGGCCAGGACATTCCATGAAGCCGCTGTCGATGACGACGTCCGCGTCGTGGTCCTGCGCGGCCTGGCCGGGTGCTTTTGCCTCGGTGCTGATTTCTCCGAATTTCTCGATGCCACCAAACATCGGCGATTGATCGCCGCCGTCACCGATATGTTCCGCACGCTGGCGACGTTCCCGAAACCGGTGCTTGCCTGTGTCGACGGCGACGCCGTCGGCGTCGGCTGCACCATCCTGTTCCACTGCGACATGGTGATCGCCTCGAGCAAGAGCACGTTCCGGGTGCCGTTCGTCGATTTCGGCCTGGTGCCGGACGCGGCGACCAGCATCCTGGCGCCGCAGAAGCTCGGCTATGCCGGTGCGTTCCGCTTCTTCTGCCTCGGCGACACGCTCGCCGCCGAAGATGCCAGGCAGCTCGGCCTTGTCGGCGAGATCGTGACGGACGTCAGTGTCGAGGAAGCCACGTTGGCCAGAGCCAGGCAGCTCGCCAAGAAGCCAGTCGCGGCACTGCTGCAGACGCGCGACCTGCTTAGGGGGGACACCGGCGCGCTCTGCGACCGCATCGATCAGGAGATCTCGCTTTTCCAGCAGGCGCTGCAGGACGACACCACGCTGAAGCGGCTGCAGCGGATTGCCCGGATGGCGGCATGAGAGCCGTGAATCGATGAGGTGAGCTTATTTTTCGAGGAAAGTCGGCCCTTCGCCGATGATCTTCTTGTCCTCCTTGCCGATGACGTCGAGGTCACGGCCGTCATAGGGAAGTGACAGGAGAATGCGCTGCATGACCGCCAGCCGTGCGCGCCGTTTGTCGTTCGCCCGCACAATGATCCAGGGCGCGAACTCCTTGTGCGTGCGTTCGACCATCAGGTCGCGCGCCTTGGTGTAGTCGTCCCATTTGGTGATGCCGGCGATGTCGATCGGCGAAAACTTCCAGCTCTTCAGCGGGCTCCAGCGACGGTCATGGAATCGCTCAAGCTGCGTTTCCCTGCCGATGTTCAGCCAGAATTTGAAGAAATAGATGCCCTCGTTGCGGATCATCCGCTCGAAATGCGGAACCTCGTCCAGAAATTGCTCGTGCTGCGCGGGCGTGCAGAATCCCATCACCGGTTCAACGCCGGCGCGGTTGTACCAGGAGCGGTCAAAGGTGACGAATTCGCCCGACGTCGGGAAGTGGTCGACGTAGCGCTGGAAGTACCATTGTCCAAGCTCAGTGGGTGTTGGCTTGGTCAGCGCCACGTTGCGCGCCGTCCGAGGGTTCAGATACTGGCGCAAAACGAAGATCGTGCCGCCCTTGCCGGCGGCGTCGCGTCCCTCGAACAGCGACATCACCCGCTTGCCCGTCGACTGTAGCCACGCCTGCGCCTTGACCAGCTCGATCTGCAGCTGCTCGAGCCTCTCGTCATACCCCTCGCTCTTCATCTTCTTGTCGTAGGGATAGCCGCCGGCGGTCAGCTTGCGGTCCTCGACCCAGTCCGGAAGAGTGGGGGCCTCGATGTCGAACTCCCGCTCCTTGCCGTCGATCATGATCTTCAACGGCCCCGACGAACCTGTAGCGGGGCCTTCCTTGGCGTTTTTCATCGAGACGAACCTTTCCAGCTTCCGGACTCATGCTATTGGGAGCCTCCATGCCGGTCCAGCAGGAAGTTCTTGAGGTGGCCGCAGACGGAGCGCAGGCGACGGAGCGCAAATGGCCGACATCGGCACAGAGCGGAAAGGCAGGGCGCAAGCCGTCGCCATGCGGCTGTGGAACAGCCGCTGGCTGCTGGCGGCCGGCTTCGTTGCAGTTCTGATGGTATATGGTTTTGCCGGCATAGCCGGCTATGTGGTGCTGCTGGCAGGCGCCGTGCTGGTTGCCGCTGCGATGCTGCCGGCCGGCGTCGCGCATCAATCGACCGAAAATGCCGCGGCCATCGAGGCGAGCGGCCTGCAACGGCTTTCCGGCGAATATCTCGCGGCGGCGGTTGCCGATCCGCTGATCATTTTCGATCGCTCTGCCGCCATCGTCCATGCCAACGCCGCCGCCTTTGCAGCCTTTGGTGGGATTGCCCCCGGCGTATCGCTGTCGCTGAAATTCCGCGCGCCGGAAATGCAGGCCTTGCTGGATAATATCTTGTCGGGCAACGTCGCTTCGGACAGCGTCGACTACATCGAGAAGCTGCCGGTCGAACGAGCTTATCGGGTGAGCGCGTCTTCTGTCGGCCACGCCACGGATCTCTACGTGCTGGTGTTCAAGGACCAGAGCGAGGCGCGCCGGATCGACAGAATGCGCGCCGACTTCATTGCCAATGCCAGCCACGAGTTGCGCACGCCTCTCGCCTCGATCGCTGGCTTCATCGAGACGCTGCGCGGGCCGGCCCGCAACGACCCCGCGGCACGCGAGCAGTTCCTGCAGATCATGCAGAACCAGACCAGCCGCATGGCGCGCCTCATCGACGACCTTCTGTCGCTGTCACGCCTGGAGATGAAGCCCTATCTCAAGCCGGGAACCGAGGTCGATCTGCGCCAGGCCATCGACAGCGTCATCGATTCGCTTGGGCCGCTGGCCAAGGAAAGCGGCGTCGTCATCGAGCGGGATTTCGCGCAAGGGCCGCTCGACGTGCCCGGCGATCGCGACGAGCTTTTCCAGGTTTTTGAAAACCTGCTAGAAAACGCCTGCAAATACGGTCAGTCCGGTGGACGCGTCGTGGTGTCGATCACGCGCGGCGACAGCGATCCCGAGCCGGGCATCGACGTCACCATCAGGGATTTCGGCCCCGGCATCCCCGAAGAACATATCCCGCGCATCACCGAGCGCTTCTACCGCGTCGATGTCGAGAACAGCCGGACCCAAAAGGGCACCGGCCTTGGCCTGTCCATCGTCAAGCATATCCTAACCCGCCACAACGCCAGACTCTCCATCAGGTCGGAGGTCGGCAAGGGCGCGGCGTTCACGGTCCATTTGCCGGCTCGCTGACGCCGTACTATCTACCACATGATGGGCCGTTTCTTTTTTCTGTCATCCGGCTAGCGTATCAGCGGGGATTCGAGCGAACGACTCAACCAGAAGATCCGGGAAGGCATTCGTCCATGCAGTCCGTGCACATCGTCAGCGCCTATGACGAGGAGCTGAAATATCTGTCGAAGCGCATCGCGGCGATGGGCGGGCATGCCGAGCGCATGGTCGAGCAGGCAGTAGCGGCGCTGGTCAATGCGAATCCGGGGCTCGCCCAGAAAGTCATTCGAGACGACCTGGTTCTGGATGAGGGGCAGCGTGAGATCGACGACAAGGCGATCATCATCATCGCCAAGCGCCAGCCGATGGCGACGGATCTGCGCGAGATCGTCGGCGCGATCCGCATCTCGGCGGACCTCGAACGGGTGGGCGACCTCGGCAAGAACATCGCCAAGCGGGTGGTTGCCGTCGCCGACGGGCGCCAGCCGAACAGCCTGTTCCGCGGCCTCGAGGCTTTGGCCAATCTGGCACTGACCCAGCTCAAGGAAGTGCTCGACGTCTACGCGTCGCGGTCGGTGGAGAAAATCGGTTTCGTGCGCGACCGCGACGACCAGATCGATGCCATGTACACCTCGCTGTTTCGCGAGTTGTTGACCTACATGATGGAAGACCCACGCAACATCACGCCCTGCACGCATCTCCTGTTTTGCGCCAAGAACATCGAGCGCATCGGCGACCACGCCACCAACATCGCCGAGACGATCTACTATATCGTCACCGGCGATCAGATGCCGGCCGATCGCCCGAAGGGCGACAAGACGGATAAGATAATTCTTCCCGCAACGCTGCCTGCGAAGTGAGTTCTCGAAACAAAACGTGGTGGCCGCTAGAGTTGCCACTTGGTGGAGTGGCTCTCAAATCCGAAAAGCAGCTCCCCTGCTGCTCGACACTAATGCGAATTTCGGATTCGCCACCTGAGAGCAAATTGCGCTAAGCTTTCGACGCGCCGACTTCTCAGTTCCGCGATGAAAGCCTGCCTTCAGGAGGCTGGGATGGAATATGTCCGCGAGTTTGCTCCCGCGCCGCCGATGTCGGGCATAATCGCTTGCGGCGTCTATACGGCTGGGCGGCGCATCGCCGACATACCGATCGAGGAAGCCGGCGAATGGGCCGGGAAGCCGGGCCATGTCGTCTGGATCGGACTGCTGGAGCCCGACCGCAATTTATTGCTGCGCGTCCAGGCGCAATTCCATCTGCACGAGTTGGCGATCGAGGACGCCGAGCATCCGCACCAACGGCCGAAGATCGAGCAATATGGTGATGCCCTGTTCATCGTTGCCCGCACGGCGCAGCTGATCGACAGCCGTGTCACCTTCGGCGAGACGCATCTGTTCGTCGGCGCTGGCTACATTGTCAGCGTCAGGCATGGCCCGTCGACCTCCTACGCCGCCGTTCGCCAGCACTGGGAAAGCTGTCCGCATTCCCTCGCCAAGGGCGAGGATTTCGTCCTCTACGCCATTCTCGATTTCATCGTCGACAACTACATGCCGGTGCTCGAGCAGATCGAAAACGAGGTCGAGGCGATCGAGGACAAGGTTCTGCTGAAGCCGATGACCGGCTCCGACATCGAGCGGCTTTACATGCTGCGCCGCGATCTCTTGCGCCTGCGTAATGCGGCCCTGCCGCTGGTGGAGGTCTGCCGGCGGCTGACCAGCGCCGATCTGCCGCAAATCCATACAGCCATGCACCCGCTGTTTCGCGACGTCACCGACCACATCCGCACGGTCCAGGAAAAGATCGACAGCCTGCGTGAGGTTCTCGCCTTCGCCTTCGAGGCGAGCCTTCTGGTCGGCCAGAGTCAGGAGACGGCGATCTCCAAGAAGCTTGCCTCATGGGCCGCCATCTTGGCCGTGCCGACAGCATTCGCCGGCATCTACGGCATGAATTTCAGCGACATGCCGGAACTGAGGATGGAATATGGCTACCCGGCCGTACTGGCGGCAATCGCCCTGATCTGCACGTTTCTTTACTGGCGGTTTCGCAAGAATGGGTGGCTTTGAAGAGAGGTGAATAGTGAATAGGGCTAAATGGGAGCCTTGCTTCTTACGCCAGGCTCAAGCCGCCACCATTCACCTGCTCCGCCGCCGCTCCGACGCCGGCTGGAACGCCACCCGGGCGTGGTACTTGCAGTAGGGTCCGGTTTCGGCGGCGTCGTTGCCGCAGAAATGGAAGTCTTCCGAAAGCGGATCGCCATTCGGCCACTTGCAGGTGCGCTCGTTCAGCTCGACGAGTTGCAGATGCCGGGAGATCGGCACGACGACGTTTTCGACCGGGCGGATATAGTGGCGCGACACCGGTTCGGCATCGAACTGCGCCTTGAGCGCGGTCGCACCGATCGACATCGACGTGGTGGCATGGCGCGTGGCGCTTGCTGCCCGCGACACCGATTTCTGGATCGTCGATCCCTGTACCGTCTTCTTCTGGCGTGCCGGTGATGCGGTTGTGCGTCCGCGGCCGGACAGTTTCAGCCGGTGCACTTTGCCGATGACCGCATTGCGGCTGACCCCACCAAGCTGTGCGGCGATCTGGCTGGCGCTGAGACCCTCCGACCACAATTTTCTGAGAAGTTCGACTCGCTCGTCAGTCCAGTTCATGAGACCGCGCTCCTGCTGAAAAGTGCGGCAATCGGAATCCATTCCCGACCCGGCTTCTGCCGGGCAGACACCACATATATCGGGTGATTAGGTCCGCCGCACGAAATCTAGTTATTTCTCTACTACAATTACCTTATGCGCTGACTCGGTGACAAGAGTCCCAAGGCCAACACGAATCGGTTTTTTCGGTTTTCCCCAACTTGCCCGGTCGCTTATGAGCCGGCATTGTGCTGGGGGGCTTGCCGCACGTCCTTGCGCGACCTTTTCGTTGACTTCACGGCCGAAAAACACGATAAGCCACAAGGGCCGCCGCTTTGGCGGCTTTTTGATTTTCCGGTTCCGGAGACGCATATAATGAGCGGTTCGGCGCTTTTCGAGACCTTTGTTCGCGCACCCCTGGCTTTCGACCACGGTGAAGGCACCTGGCTGGTCACCGACAAGGGCGAGCGATATCTCGATTTCGCAGGCGGCATCGCCGTGAATTCATTGGGCTACAGCCATCCGCATCTGGTCGCGGCCCTCACTGAACAGGCCGCCAAGCTCTGGCACGTCTCCAATCTGTACGAGATTCCGGGACAGAGCCGGCTCGGCGAGCGGCTGGCCGACGCCAGCTTCGCCGACAAGGTGTTCTTCACCAATTCCGGCGCAGAGGCGCTTGAATGCGCCATCAAGACGGCGCGGCGCTATCACTTCGTCAAGGGCCATCCCGAGCGCTTCCGCACCATCAGCTTCGAAGGCGCCTTCCATGGCCGCACCCTGGCGACCATCGCCGCCGGCGGCCAGTACAAATATCTGGAAGGTTTCGGCCCCAAGGTCGACGGCTTCGACCAAGTCGGCTTCGACGACATCGACGCCGCCGAAAAGGCGATCACGCCTGAAACCGCGGCGATCCTGATCGAGCCGGTGCAAGGTGAGGGCGGCATCAGGCAAGTACCGTCGCAATCGCTGAAGCGGCTCAGGCAGCTCTGCGATCAGCACGGACTGCTCTTGATTTTCGACGAGGTCCAATGCGGCGTCGGCCGCACCGGAAAGCTGTTCGCGCATGAGTGGGCGGGTGTCACACCCGACCTCATGGCGGTGGCCAAGGGCATCGGCGGCGGCTTCCCGATGGGCGCCTGCCTCGCCACCGACGAGGCAGCGGCCGGCATGACCGCCGGCGTGCACGGCACCACCTTCGGCGGCAATCCGCTGGCCATGGCGGTCGGCAACGCCGTGCTCGACGTGGTGCTGGAAGACGGCTTTCTCGATGACGTCCGGCGCAAGGCGCTGCTCTTGAAACAGGGGCTGGCCGGTGTCGCCGACGAATTTCCGGACGTTATCGAAAGCATCAGGGGCACCGGCCTGATGCTCGGCCTTAAATGCGCGATGCCCAACACCAAGGTTACGGTGGCACTGCGCGACCAGCATCTCTTGACGGTTCCGGCCGGCGACAACGTTATCCGTCTGTTGCCGCCTCTCACCGTCACCGATGCCGAGATCCACGAGGGGCTCGAGCGCATTCGTGCCGGCGCCAAGAGCCTGGCTGATGCCATCGTCGCTGCCGCCGCGAAGTAATCCTGGAATTCCTGATGTCCCTTCGCCACTTCACCGATCTTTCCGCCGTTTCCGAAGGCGATCTGCGCTTCATGCTCGACGACGCAGCTGTGCGAAAGGCGAGGCTCAAGGCCGGCGAACGCACCAAGCCGCTCGAAGGCAAGGTGCTGGCGATGATCTTCGACAAGCCCTCGACGCGCACGCGCGTGTCGTTCGACGTCGGCATGCGGCAGTTGGGTGGCGAGACGATCATGCTGACTGGCACCGAGATGCAACTTGGCCGTTCCGAGACTATTGCAGACACGGCCAAGGTGCTGTCGCGCTATGTCGATGCCATCATGATCCGCACCACCTCGCATGACCGGCTGCTGGAACTGACGGAAAACGCTACGGTGCCCGTCATCAACGGGCTGACCGACGAAACCCATCCCTGCCAGTTGATGGCCGACATCATGACCTTCGAAGAGCACCGCGGTCCGGTGGCCGGCAAGACGATCGCCTGGACCGGCGACGGCAATAATGTCCTGCATTCTTTACTGGAGGCCTCTGCGCGGTTCCGCTTCAAGCTGAACGTCGCCGTGCCCGAAGGCAGCGAACCGGCTCAGAGGCATGTCGACTGGTCGAAGGCCAATGGCGGCAAGCTGAAATTCACTCGTTCGCCCGAGGAGGCCGTTCACGAGGCCGACTGCATCGTCACCGACTGCTGGGTCTCGATGGGTCAGGAGCACCGTGCGCGCGGCCACAATGTCTTCTTGCCCTATCAGGTCAACGCGGCCCTGATGGCGAAAGCCAAGCCGGACGCGCTGTTCATGCACTGTCTGCCGGCGCATCGCGGTGAGGAGGTTACCGACGAGGTCATCGATGGGCCGCATTCGGTGGTGTTCGACGAGGCCGAGAACCGGCTCCACGCCCAGAAGGCGGTTTTGGCCTGGTGCCTGGGCGCTTGATCCGGGCCGCCTTGATCCGGGAGTTCGTGGTGCCTATCTCAGGCGCATCACGCAAATCGAGCGCGTCTCGTCGCATGCGCCCCGGAGGGCGGCATCGCCGCGCCCCGGAGCTTTGTCATGTTGGAAACTCGTCAATTGGCTGAACATCAACCCAAGCTCGGCGAGTTCGGCTACGCCGGCGACGACCATGTCGTGCCGTTTGAGGTCGGCCCGCTCGACGTGCGCGGCCGTACCGTCCAGCTCGGGCCGATGCTCGACGCTATTCTCAGCCGCCACGAGTATCCCGAGCCGGTGGCACGACTACTGGCCGAAGCCTGTGTGCTGACCGTCCTGCTCGGAACTTCGTTGAAGTTCGAGGGCAAGTTCATTCTGCAGACCCGCACCGACGGGCCGGTCGATATGCTGGTCGCGGATTTCTCCACGCCGCACGCGCTGCGCGCCTATGCCCGCTTCGATGCCGACCGGCTGGAGGCTTTGACGGCTGCCGGCGAGACGTCGCCGCAGACGCTGCTCGGCAGCGGCGTCCTGGCGCTGACAATCGACCAGGGCGCCCACACGCAACGCTACCAGGGCATCGTCCAGCTCGACGGCGTCACGCTGGAAGAAGCCGCACGCACCTATTTCCGCCAATCGGAGCAGATTCCGACCGACCTACGGCTTTCGGTGGCCAAGCTTCTGACGCCCGGCGTCGGCGGTGCCCGCGAGCAATGGCGCGCCGGTGGCCTGCTGGCACAATTCCTGCCGCAGTCGCCGGAACGCATGCGCGTACCCGACCTTCCCGGGGGCGACGGCGATCCGCGTGAGGAAATCCACGACCCGACCGACAATTCCTGGCAGGAACTGCTGGCGCTGCTTGGTACTATTGAACCGACCGAGCTGATCGATCCGACTATCGGCGCCGAGCGGCTGCTTTACCGGCTGTTCCACGAGCATGGTGTCCGCGTCTTCGGCGGCGTGCCGGTCGCCGACCAGTGCTCATGCTCGAGGGAGAAGATCCGCGGCATCCTCGAGGGTTTTTCCGCCGAGGAGATCAGAGACAGCACCGAGGATGGTAGCATTCACGTCGCCTGCGAATTCTGCTCGAAGCAATATGACTTCGACCCGGCGGAATTTGCAGCGGCTCAATAACGAGCGTCAGTGCGGCTGCCTTCGCAGAACTTGGGTTCCTCGCCCCGCAAGGCGGGAAGAGGAATCAAAGTGAACGTCAATTGACGGTGCGCCGCGTGCCTGGCAAATCGAGTGAGAAGGCGGGGATGGCGACGTCGAAGGTCTCGCCCCGCTTGTTGCGCATTGTGTAGTGCCCGACCATGATGCCGGACGGGGTCGAGAGCGGGCATCCAGACGTATACTGATAGCTGTCGCCGGGGTTGAGTCCGGGTTGCTCGCCGACGACCCCGGGGCCGCGCACTTCCTCGACCTTGCCGGTGCCATCGGTAATGTGCCAGTAGCGCGACAGAAGCTGCACGAACTCGTCCGACCGATTGTCGATGGTCACCTGGTAGCCCCAGACATAGCGGTTTTGCGGCGGGTCGGAATGATCCTCCAGATAGAACGGCCTGACCTGCACTTCGATGTTGCGGGTGACGGCGCTGTACATGAACTGCTCCAAAGCAATGTAGACGGAACTTTCGACGCTCAGCGCAGTTTGATCAACGATGCGCGTCATCTCCTTGCCCGACTCAAGCGCAGGTGCCGAAAAACAATGTCATTTAAGTGACACATGACAATGATGGTGTGCAGGCTTGTGCCGGGCGACTCGGTGTTCTGTCGAATTGTTGAAAACGGCCGTCATGCGGCCAGCATTTCTGGAGTGACCAGATCTCGATGGAACCGACATTCGCAGCCGCCCTCTTTTCCATAGCTCTCCTTCTTTCAAATCTCGCCAGCATCCTGTTAGCTTCGCTGAAGCTGAAGCGAGCAGCCAGGATCGCATCGCCGGCCGCCACCGTGCCACCGGTATCGATCGTCGTCCCGGCGCGCGGCGTCGAGCCGTTTACCGAGGAGACGCTGGAGCGCGCCTTCTCACTCGACTGGCCGCGCTACGAACTCATCTTCTGCGTCGCCCATGCCGACGACCCCGTGGTCAAGTCGATCACCACTGCAATGGCGCGTTTTCCGGCTATACGCGCCCGGCTGCTCGTCGGCGACGACCGCATCAGCGGCAATCCGAAACTCAACAATTGCGTGAAGGGTTGGGAAGCGGCGCTTTATCGCTGGGTCATCCTTGCCGATTCCAACGTGCTTATGCCGAGCGATTATGTCCAGCAGCTGATGGCGGCATGGCGGCCCGACACCGGCCTCGTCTGCTCGACGCCGATCGGCTCGCGGCCTGAAGGGTTTTGGGGGGAGGTCGAATGCGCCTTTCTCAACACACTGCAGGCACGCTGGCAGTACGCTGGAGAGGCGCTCGGCCTTGGCTTCGCCCAGGGCAAGAGCATGTTGTGGAACAAGCCGATGCTTGACGCCAATGGCGGCATCCGCGCACTGGCCGCCGAGATCGCCGAGGACGCCGCCGCGACCAAGCTGGTCAACCGGCTCGGACTTCGCGTCAATCTTGTCGCTTCGCCCTTCGAACAGCCGCTCGGCCGGCGCACGCTTGGCGAGATCTGGTCTCGGCAGGCGCGTTGGGCGCGGCTGCGCCGCGTCACCTTCGCGCTGTTCTTCGCCCCCGAGATCCTGATCGGCGCGGCGCCGCCGCTGCTGCTTGCGCTGATCGCGGCGGCTGACGCCGGCGTCAGCCTGCCGGCAACCGCCATCGCCGTGCTGGTCGCGGCCTACCTGCCGGAATGTGCCTTGGCCTGGGTCAAAGGATGGCACCTGTCGCTGCGCACCATCCTGGCGATGATGGTTCGCGACTGCATGCTGCCGGCGATATGGGCGCGCGGCTGGCTGAGCGGCGCCGTCGACTGGCGCGGCAACGTTATGACCATCCAGACCAAGGCCGTCGCGGAGCTGGAAGAGACCCCGTCCGGCGCCTGATCGGCGCCCCCCGCTCACCTCTGTTCGGTCAGCCCTATCCGGCGGCTCTCAGCGCTTGCTCGATATCTTCGAGCAGATCGTCGGTATCTTCCAGGCCGACGGAAAGCCTGAGCGTGCCCGGCCCGATGCCGAGCTCGGCGCGGGCCTCATCGGTCAAGTTCTTGTGCGTGGTCGTCGCCGGATGAGTGATCAGGCTCTTGGCGTCGCCGAGATTGTTGGAAATCAGCACGATGTCGAGCGCGTTCTGGAAAGCAAAGGCCGCCTGCTTGCCGCCCTTCACATCCAGGCAGATCAGCGTTGAGCCGCCTGACATCTGTTTCTTGACCACGGCCGCTTGCGGGTGGTCGGCGCGGCCGGGATAGATGACACGGGCGATTTGAGGGCGCTCGGCGAGGAAATCCGCGATGCGGCCGGCACTTTCCGTCTGCTGGCGTACGCGTAGCGGCAGCGTCTCCAGGCCTTTCAGCAGGGTCCAGGCATTGAAGGGCGAGAGGCTGGGGCCGGTGTGGCGGAAATAGTCATGCAGGTTCTCGTCGATCCATTTTTTGTCCGACAAGATAACGCCTCCAAGGCAGCGCCCTTGGCCGTCAATATGCTTCGTGGCCGAATAGACGACGATGTGGGCGCCGAGCTGCAAGGGTTTTTGCTGCAAGGGCGTGGCGAAGACATTGTCGACGATCAGCCTGGCGCCAATCGAGTTGGCAAGTGCCGCGACGGCGGCGATGTCGACCACTTCCAGCGTTGGGTTGGTCGGGCTTTCCAGGAAGAACAGTTTGGTGTTCGGCTTGACCGCCTGTTCCCAATTGGCGATGTCAGTGCCATCGACCAGCGTTGCCTCGATGCCGTATTTCGGCGCCAGCGTCTCGACCACCCAGCGGCAGGAGCCGAACAGTGCGCGCGCCGCCACGACATGGTCGCCCGCCTTGGCGCTGCACAGCAGCGCTGCCGTCACCGCCGCCATGCCGGACGCCGTAGCGCGCGCGTCCTCGGCGCCTTCCAGCGCGCACATACGCTTTTCGAACATGTCGACCGTCGGATTGGCATAGCGCGAATAGATGAAGCCCGGCTCCTCCCCCTTGAAGCGGGCTTCCGCCGCTTGCGCCGTCTCGTAGACATAGCCTTGGGTGAGATACATCGCCTCGGAGGTCTCGCCGAAGCCGGAACGCAGCGTCCCGGCGTGCACGAGTGCGGTCTGAGGCTTCCAGTCGCGCTTCTTGGTCATCATTCTATCCAAACACCAAAATTGGTCCAAACAACAAAAAACCGGTCGCGAAAGTCGCAACCGGTCCATATGGCCTTGCGGCCCGACGGTCCTTTAGCGACTTGTTTAACGTGGCTGCAAGCCGACCGGCCAAATCACCACGGGATAACGAGCTTTAGACCCGCGCCGCGCTTGCGTCAATTGCCGGCATGATTAAGAGGGTTGTACCAAGCAGGTGCCAAAGGCGTCCACGGTCGGACCTGCGACAGAACAAGACCTCGCCCGGCGTTCGAACGGAGCCAGACCCTTGCGGCAGACAGGCATTCTTCCCGATCAGGATATTTCCGCGCTGTTCCAGACGGGCGCGCTGAAATCGCCGCGCATGTTAGATGCCGATCAGATCCAGCCGGCCAGCCTTGACCTCAGGCTCGGCGACAAGGCCTGGCGGGTGCGTGCTTCCTTCTTGCCCGGTCCGGACCACAGGGTTGTCGACAAGCTCGACCGGCTGAAGCTGCACGAGATCAACCTCGCCGAAGGTGCCGTGCTGGAAACTGGCTGCGTCTACATCGTGCCGCTGCTCGAAAGCCTGGCGCTGCCCGCTCATATTTCGGCTTCGGCCAACCCGAAAAGCTCGACCGGACGGCTCGATATCTTCACTCGGGTAATGACCGACCGCGGCCACGAGTTCGACAAGATCGCCGCCGGTTATGAAGGCCCGCTCTATCTGGAGGTCAGCCCGCGCACCTTCCCGATCGTTGTACGCACCGGCTCGCGGCTGTCGCAGATCAGGTTCCGCACCGGCAATGCGCTTTTGTCGGAAAGCGAACTGCACGACCTGCATCGCGCCGAGATGCTGGTCGCCACCGAGCCGCCCAACATCTCAGGCGGCGGCATCGCGTTGTCGATCGACCTCGACGGTGACAAGGACGGGCTGGTCGGCTATCGCGGCAAGCACCACACCGGCCTGGTCGACGTCGACAAGCGCGCCGCGCAGGATGTCGTCGATTTCTGGGAGCCGCTCTACAAGAGCGGTGCCGGCGAGCTGGTGCTCGATCCGGACGAATTCTATATCCTGGTGTCACGCGAGGCGGTGCATGTGCCGCCGCTCTACGCCGCCGAAATGACGCCCTTCGATCCGTTGGTCGGCGAGTTTCGCGTCCATTATGCCGGTTTCTTCGACCCCGGTTTCGGCCATTCGGCGTCGGGCGGCACCGGCAGCCGGGCGGTGCTCGAGGTGCGTAGCCACGAAGTGCCGTTCATTCTCGACCATGGCCAGATCGTCGGGCGGCTGGTCTACGAGCACATGCTGAAACGGCCGCAGGCACTCTACGGCACCGATCTCGGCTCCAACTATCAGGCGCAGGGCCTAAAACTGTCCAAGCATTTCCGCGCGGCGCGCTGAGCTTCCCCTTACTTGCGGCTATGCCGGCTCAAAGCGCCTTCACGGCGACCTTCACCGGCTGCTCGATTTCGAGCGGGTTGCGCAGCGGCAGGCCGAAATCCTGCGCCTCGATTTCGAACACGTCGCCAGCCTCCGTCCTGATGCCGTCGGCGAAGGACAGCGTCGCCGTGCCGAACATGTGCACATGCACGTCGCCCGGCTGGCGGAAGGCCGAGTATTTGAAGTGGTGATGCTCGAGATTGCCAATGGTGTGCGACATGTTCGCCTCGCCCGACAGGAACGGCTTTTCCCAAAGCAGCTTGCCGTGGCGCAGGATGCGTGAAGCGCCGCGGATATCGGATGGCAAATCGCCGATCAGGATCTCCGGCCCGAACGAGGCGTTGCGCAGTTTCGAATGGGCGAGGAAGAGATAATTCACGCGCTCGGTGACGTGGTCGGAAAACTCGTTCGACAGCGTGAAGCCGACGCGGAACGGGGCGCCGTCGTCGCCGATCACATAGATTCCGGCGATTTCCGGCTCCTCGCCGGCATCCTGGGCGAAGGCGGGCGACATGAGCGCCGCGCCGGGCGCCACTGCCATGGTACCGTTGCCCTTGTAGAACCATTCGGGCTGCACGCCGATCTGGCCCTTCGCCGGCTTGCCGCCCTCCAGCCCCATGCGGAACATCTTCATGGAATCGGTCAGCTGTTCCTCGCCGCCATCGCTGAGCTTCTTGTGCATGGAATCGCGGGTCGCGGCGGAGCCGAGATGCGTCAGCCCGGTGCCGGTGAGATGGAGATGCGCCGGATCGGGATGGTTGATCGGCGACAGCAGTCGTCCCTTCTTGTAGGCTGCGTCGAGATCGACGGTTTCGCCGAAGCCCTTGCGCTCGATCAGGGCGACAAGCCCGGTGCCGGTGCGCGCGGCTTCCATCGCCAGCGAATAGACGCTGCGAGCCCCGTTGATGACGCGGGTCTTGCCGCCGTTGCGGGCAACGACGCGGATCGTCTCGGCGTCGTCGAGGATCTGTGAGATCAGCATGGTAACCCTCTCTGAATTGCGGCCTGCCTTCTTGGCAAACCCTGCCCGGCGCGGCTCGGACCCTGTCCACGCCGCGGTTGAAATTCTTCGTCCGGATTGCGCTCGCGGGTCAGGTCCCTCGGGGGACTTCTTCGCGCCGCCCGGCAGCGCCGCGATGTGACCCGTATGCCTCCTGGTTGCCTCTCAAGCCTTGTTCTTGTTGTAGACGTCGAAGACGACGGCGCCGAGCAGCACCAGGCCTTTGACCACCTGCTGCCAATCGACATTGACGCCCATGATCGACATGCCGTTGTTCATGACGCCCATGATGAAACCGCCGACCACCGCGCCGATGACCTGGCCGACGCCGCCCATCGCCGAAGCGCCACCAATGAACACCGCGGCGATGACGTCGAGTTCGCTGCCGAGGCCCGCCGCCGGCACCGCCTGCCCCAGGCGCGCCGCGATAATCAGGCCGCCGAGTGCCGACAGCACGCCCATGTTGATGAACACCATCAACGTCAGCCGTTCGGTCTTGATGCCCGATAGCTGCGCTGCCTTGGCATTGCCGCCCATCGCATAGATGCGGCGGCCGATCGTCATGCGTTTGGTAACGAAGACGAACAACGCGATCAGCACGCCCATCACCATGAGAACGATGGGCAGGCCCCTATAGGTGGCGAATTGGTAGACCAGAAACAGCGCCAGCCCGCTGATCACCAGGGTCTTGACGACGAACAGCGAGAAAGGCTCGGCTTCGTAGCCATGCCGCTCGCGGGTGCGCCGCGCCCTGAGCCCGAAATAGGCATAGGCGAGCACGGCGGCGAGGCCGATCACGATAGTCGTCAGGTGCAGCGTCAGGCCGCTGCCGACAATGGTTTTGCCGGCGGCGTTCACGGTCGGTGGTATCAGCGTCAATGGGCCGATCAGGTCCGGAATGAAGCCGGAACTCAGCGCCTTGAAGCCGACTGGAAGCGGCCCCACGGAAGACCCGCCACCCAGCAGCGCCTGACAGATGCCGCGGAAGATCAGCATGCCCGCCAACGTGACGATAAAGCTCGGTATTCGGTGATAGGCAATCCAGTAGCCTTGTGCCGCGCCGATCGCGCCACCCACGATCAGGCAGATGATCGACACCACCAGCGGATTGCTCAATGGGCCAAGCGGCCAGATAACCATCATCATCGCCGCCAGTGCGCCGATGAAGCCGGCGACTGAGCCGACGCTGAGATCGATATGGCCCGAAACGATCACCAGAAGCATGCCCAGCGCCATCACGATGATGAAGCTGTTCTGCTGCACGAGATTGCTGAGGTTCACCGGCTTGAACAGCGTTCCGGACGTGGTGAACTGGAAGAACACCATGATTGCGATCAACGCCAGCACCAACCCGTATTCGCGCAGATTGGTGACCAGCGCCGAGACGGCAATGCGAGGTGCGTGTTGTATATCCTGGGCGACGCCGGTTTGCGGCCCGGGAGCGCTTTCGGTGCTCATGATGCTTTCCCTTCTCCACGGACGATGGCGCGCATGATCTTTTCCTGGCTGGCGTCGCTCGCCGCCATTTCGCCGACGATGCGTCCTTCGTTCATGACGTAGATGCGGTCGGTGATGCCGAGCAGTTCGGGCATTTCCGACGAGATGACGATGATTGCCTTACCCTCGGAGGCGAGACGCGCGATGATCGTATAGATTTCATATTTGGCGCCGACATCGATACCGCGTGTCGGCTCGTCAAGGATCAGCACTTCCGGATTGGCGAACAGCCATTTCGACAGCACCACCTTCTGCTGATTGCCGCCAGAAAGGTTGCCGGTCATCTGGTAGACGCTTGAGGCGCGGATATTGGTCCTGCCGCGATAATCGTTGGCGACGGAAAGCTCGCGCAAATCGTCGATCACGCCATGGCGCGAGACGCCGGGCAGGTTGGCCAGCGTGATGTTATGCTTAATATGGTCGATCAAGTTGAGACCGTAGGTCTTGCGGTCCTCCGTAACATAGGCGATGCCGTGTTCCACCGCCTTGCTCACCGAAGAGACATCGATCGGCTTGCCGTTAAGGAACACCTCGCCGGTGATGCGACGGCCATAGGACCGGCCGAACAGGCTCATGGCAAACTCGGTCCGGCCGGCGCCCATCAGCCCGGCAATGCCGACCACCTCGCCCTTGCGGGCGTTGAGGTTGATGCCCTTGATGACCTGCCGCTCGGCATGGATGGGATGGTAGACCGACCAGTTTTTCACTTCGAGAACGGTCTCGCCGATCTTCGGCTCTCGCGGCGGGTAGCGGTCGTCGAGCGAACGGCCGACCATCGAGGTGATGATGCGGTCCTCCGAGATATCCTTCTTGGCCAGCGTCTCGATGGTCCGCCCGTCACGGATGATGGTGACCTTGTCGGCGACCCGGTTCACCTCGTTGAGCTTGTGCGAGATCAGGATCGAAGTGATGCCCTGCCGCTTGAATTCGAGCAGCAGATCGAGCAGCGCCTGGCTGTCCTTTTCGGACAGGCTCGCCGTCGGCTCGTCCAGAATGAGCAGCTTCACTTCCTTGCTGAGCGCCTTGGCGATCTCGACCAGCTGCTGCTTGCCGACGCCGATATTGGTGATCAGCGTGTTGGGGTCTTCCTTGAGGCCGACCTTCTTGAGCAGGGCGCTGGTGCGCGTCTCGTTGGCATTCCAGTCGATGACGCCGTATCTGGCCTGCTCGTTGCCGAGAAATATGTTTTCGGCGATAGACAGCATCGGCACCAGCGCAAGCTCCTGGTGGATGATGACGATGCCCTTGCGCTCGCTGTCATGGATGCCTTTGAAATGGCACTCATCGCCGCGATAGATGATCTGGCCGTCATAGGTGCCGGACGGATACACACCCGACAGCACCTTCATCAGCGTCGACTTGCCGGCGCCGTTCTCGCCGACCACGGCATGGATCTCGCCTTCCTCGACCATGAGCTTGACGTTCGACAGCGCCTTGACGCCGGGAAACGTCTTGGTGATGTCGCGCATCTCCAAAATCGTCGATGCCATTGAGAATACCACTCCTGCGAGGTCCGCAAACAATACCGGGCTGGCTCGCCAACGAAAAGGGGCCCTGCCTGCGCAGGACCCCAGGCTTTGTAACCGCGATTACTTCAGTTCTTCGGCCTTGATGTAGCCGGAGTCGACCACCAGCGCCTGGTAGTTCGACTTGTCGACGTCATGCGGCGTCAACAGGATCGAGGGAACGACCTTGACGTCGTTGTTGTAGGTCGTGGTGTCGAGGCCTTCCGGCTTGCCGCCCGAGAGCACCTTGTCGACGAGTTCGACCGTCGCCTTGGCGAGTTCGCGGGTATCCTTGAACACGGTCGAATACTGTTCGCCGGCAATGATCGCCTTGACCGAAGCGGTCTCGGCGTCCTGTCCGGTGACGATCGGCCATGGCTGATCGGCAGTGCCGTAGCCTACGGCGCGCAGCGAAGCGATGATGCCGCGCGACAGGCCGTCATAGGGCGAGAGCACGCCATCGACGCGGCTGCCGTCCGAGTAGTTGGCGGAGAGCAGATTGTCCATGCGGGCCTGGGCGGTTGCCGCCAGCCAGCGCAGCGTGCCGACCTTGTCCATGCCCATCTGGCCGGACTTCACGACGAGGGTCTTGTCGTCGATCAGCGGCTGAAGAACCGACATGGCGCCGTTATAGAAGAAGAACGCATTGTTGTCGTCCGGCGAACCGCCGAACAGCTCGATGTTGAACGGGCCTTTCTTCTCGGGATAGCCGAGGCCCTTGAGCAGCGATTTGGCCTGGATGACGCCGACGCCGAAATTGTCGAAGGTGGTGTAGTAGTCGACATTTGGCGTCTTCTTGATCAGGCGGTCGTAAGCGACGACGACGACGCCGGCGTCATTCGCCTTCTGCAGCGCATCGCCCATCGTGGTGCCGTCGATCGAAGCGATGATCAGCGCCTTCGGGCCTTTGGTGATTTCGTTTTCCAGCTGGCTGAGCTGGTTCGGAATGTCGTCCTGCGCGTATTGCAGGTCGACAGTGTAGCCCAGAGCCTCGAGCTGGGACTTGACGGCGTCGCCGTCGTTGATCCAGCGCTGCGAGGTCTTGGTGGGCATCAGCACGCCGACCAGGCCTTCGCCCGCTTGCGCCGGCAGCGTCATAGCCGCGATGCCTAGGGCCGCGACGGCGGCCAGTGTCTTGATAATCTTCACATTAACTCTCCCTGGTTGATGGACGCGTACCCTTGGGTTTCGTGGGCCGCGCAATCGTGCAGGAGCGCCAAACGCGCCGCTGCCGTCAATCGATCTCCGGTATCCTCCCAATCGGCCCCGAAACTCTGGTTCAATCGATACGAGTTTTCCCTCGTCACCGACCGTCAAGTCTCAGGACGCGCGAAGGGTGTGTCGCTTTGCCATAACTGTCAAATGCGATCTTTGATGGTTGCTATATCGAGACTGATATGGCTAAAGCTAGTGGCGGCGCTGCCGGATGACTGGCCGTAGCATCGGGCGTGGGAGTAAGGAAAATCATGGCGGCGCTGCGAAATCCTGGTGGAATATCAGCCGGTTACGATGAGATTCCGCGCGATGGCGGAACCCTGCTGCGCAGCGGCTTGAGCCTGCGTCACATGCGTATGATCGCAGCCCTCGACGAGCACGGCCGGGTGAGTGCCGCGGCCCAGGTCATGAACATCTCGCAGCCGGCGGCTTCGCGCATGATCGCCGAGATGGAGGCGGTGCTCGACGTCAAGCTCTGCGAAAGGCTGCCGCGCGGCATCACGTTGACGCCCTATGGCAAGGCATTGGCACGGCGCGCGCGATCGATCCTGCTCGAGATGCGCGAGGTCGACCGCGAGATCTTCGAGCTCAAGGCGGGCAAGGGCGGCTCGGTGTTCCTGGGCGCGGTGACGGCACCGGCGATCGAGCTGGCGGTGCCGGCGATCCGCGAGATCCGGCGCCTCTATCCGCGCATCGAAATCACCATGCAGGTCGAGACCTCGAACGTGCTGGCGCGCGAGCTGATCGCCTCCCGACACGATTTCATCATCGCCCGCATCCCCGACGACCTCAATCCGCGGCTGTTCGAGGCCCGCGTCATCGGCGTCGAGAAGGCCTGCCTGATCGTGCGCCGCGGCCACCCGCTGACCAAGGGCAAGGCAGTGCGGTTAGAAGACACCGCCGCCTATGACTGGGTTTTCCAGTCGGGCGGCTCGCCGCTGCGCCAAGCCATGGAAAGCAACTTTTTGAACCGCAACATCGCGCTGCCGGATCGCATCCTCAACACCAGCTCGCTGTTACTGACTCTGGTCATGGTCGCGCAATCCGACGCGATCGCGCCGGTGTCGATCCAGGTCGCGAAGTTCATTCAGAACCCCGAAGGGCTCGACGGCGCCATCGACGTCGTCCAGACCGAGTTCGACATCGAGGTCAGGCCCTACAGCCTGATCACGGTAAAGAACCGCGCGCTGTCGCCGGCGGCCAAGATGCTGCACGATTTTATTTTGCGGGAGGTGGGCTGAGGATTGGAGCGGGTAGCGGGGCGCATCCCGTGGCCGGCCAGACGACCAGACAGGCCCACCAGCAGCGGCGCCGATGCACGTCGGCTACAACTGCTGCGTGATGCTCAAAAAAAGCCCGCCAGCAGAAGCCAGCGGGCCAAGGGTAGACATTCCGGTTGGGGTCATTCGAGGCCCCGCCGACCCTCAATGTGAGATATTCGACGAACTGGCACATCGGCCAAACAGATGAAGGACGGCCAGCCGAGCTGTAAAACTGCCTGTAAAGCCGCAAGTTTTCAACATCGCCAACTCAGGCGCAACCCGTGTGGCAAAAGCTGGAGCGGGTAGCGGGAATCGAACCCGCGCGTTCAGCTTGGGAAGCTGACAAGCTACCATTACATCATACCCGCGCTGGTTCCTCCGATATCATGGCCCGGCGCCGATGCGCAATCCGGTTTGAGGGCTCGGCTTGATGCCGGGCGGTCAACTGCGTATTTCTGGGCATGTGCCCGAATCGCGGCACCCGACTGTGGAGACAGGCCTTGTCCGCACTGAACCGCTTTCTCGGCGATACGCCGCTCCGGGTGATCTTGAAGCTGCTTGTGGTGTCGTTCCTCGTCGGCCTGGTCATGAACGCCTTCGGCTGGTCGCCGATGGACGTGCTCTACGGCATCCGCAAATTCTTCATCGACCTGTGGAATTTGGGCTTCCACGCCATCGACCGCTTCCTCGGCTACATCCTGCTCGGTGCCGCGATCGTCGTGCCGGCCTTCATCCTGCTCAGGATCGCCAATTTCAAGAAGTAGAGCATGATCCCAAAAAGTGGGAACCGGCTTTCGGAAAAGATCATGCTCAAACAAACAGCCTTTCACGCGTAGCCCGCAGCCACCTCGAACAGGATGGCGTGGCGTGCGGCAAGTGCTGCGACATCCGTCGAATAGCCGCCGCCGATAACGCCGCACACCGGGACGCCTAGCGTGCGGAAATGGCGGATCACCATATCGTCGCGGGCGCGCAGCCCGTCATTCGACAGCGCCAGCCTGCCGAGCCGGTCCTCGGCATGGACATCGACGCCGGCATTGTAGAAGACGAGATCCCAGCGCTTTCGCGCCGACAGCTCCGGCAGGATGGCGCCCAGCCGCTCCAGATAGGCTGCATCGCCGGTGCCGTCGGGCAGGGCGACGTCGAGGTTGGAGGCGATCTTGCGCGCGGGGTAGTTGCGGTCGCCATGCATGGAGAAGGTAAACACGCGCGGCTCGTCGTTCAGGATATCCGCCGTGCCGTCGCCCTGATGCACGTCGAGGTCGACGACCAGGATGTTTTGGGCGGCACCTTCGGCGAGCTGCACCAGCGCGGCAACGGCCACGTCGTTGAAGGTGCAGAAGCCGGCGCCTTGCGCGCGCCGCGCGTGATGACTGCCGCCGGCCGTGTTGCAAGCGATTCCGTTCAGCAAAGCCAGCCGCGCCGCCATCACCGTGCCGGCCGTTGCGAGCTGCGCCCTCAGCGAAACCCGCGGTCCCACGGGAAAGCCGATCTCGCGCTCGATCCTCACCGGCACGTCGCAGGCAAGCACCTGGTCGACATAGTCTGCCGCGTGGGCAAGCTTCAGCCATGATGGCCGCGCCACCGCTGGTGTGTTGAGCGCTTCGGGCCGCGCCAGGCCGCGTGCCCGCAAGGCGTCCATCAGCAGCGGATATTTGCTCATCGGGAAGCGGTGGTTGACGGCGAAACCGGCGTCGTAATCGGGATGATGAACGATCTGCAAGGACATGGGACGGCCGGTGCGCCAGAGGCGGGTTTCGGTTGACCATGCCGGGATGGATGGTTGCGCGAGGTCCGCAAACTGGGGCACATCGGCTAGCCGATCAAGCCGCAACAGGAAGCAACACACGTTTGGAGCAGGCTTTGCCCACCGAAGCCCACGTCACCGAAGCCAGGGCTTTCGTCGTCACCAACCGTTCGGTGCTCGCCATCGCCGTGCCGATGACGCTTGCCTATCTGACGACGCCGTTGCTCGGAATTGTCGACACGGCGGTGGTCGGACAGTTCGGCGACGCCGCCCTTCTCGGCGGCCTGGCGGCCGGCGCCCTGATCTTCGACGTCGTTTTCACCACCTTCAACTTCCTGCGCTCCGGCACCACCGGCCTCGTCGCCCAGGCCTTCGGGCGCGGCGATGCACTGGAGGAGCAGGCGGTGTTCTGGCGCGCCGTGCTGATCGCGGTCGTCGCCGGCATCGTGTTTGCCGCACTTGCGCCCCTGGTTTCGGCTGCCGGGCAATGGTTCATCGGCGCCGAGCCGCGCGTCGGCGCGGCGATGGACGTCTATATCCGCATCAGGATGCTCGCAGCACCGTTCTCGCTTATCAATTACGCCATCCTTGGTTATGTGCTGGGGCGCGGCGAGGGCGGGCTCGGGCTGATGCTGCAGCTGGTGCTGAACGGCATCAATATCGCGCTCTGCTTCCTGCTCGCCCTGGAGCTTGGCTGGGGCGTTGCCGGCGTCGCCTGGGCGACGCTCACCGGCGAGTTCGTCGCCATGCTGCTTGGTCTCGCCATCGTCGGCCGGCGCTTCTGGGCCGCACCCAGGCTGCCGCGCCATCGCGTCCTCGATTTGCCGGCATTCCTGCGCATGATGTCGCTCAATCGCGATATCATGATCCGCTCCTTCTCACTGCTCGCCGCCTTCGCGCTGTTCACGCGCCAAGGCGCGCAATTCGGCACGCTGACGCTGGCCGCCAACGCCGTGCTGATGAACCTCTTCCTGGTTGCCGGCTATTTCCTCGACGGTTTCGCCACCGCCGCCGAACAGCTGGCCGGGCGCGCCATCGGCGCCCGTTCCGCCACGGCGTTTGACCAGGCGGTGCGGCTGACGCTGCTTTGGGGGCTCGGCCTGGCAGGCGTGGCGACGCTCGTGCTCCTGCTGGAAGGCACCGGTCTGGTCGCCCTGATCACGACCTCGACAGACGTCCGCGCCGTCGCCGACATCTACTTGCCATGGGCGGCATTCACCGCACTCAGCGGCGTGCTGGCTTTCGAGATGGACGGTGTTTTCATCGGCGCGACATGGTCGCGCGACATGCGCAACATGATGCTGGTGTCGTTCCTGGCGTTCAGCGCCGCGTTGCTGATCCTGGCGCCGGCGTTCGGCAATCACGGCCTGTGGGCGGCGCTGCACGTGTTCCTGCTGGTACGCGGCTTCAGCCTGCTCACTATATTGCGGCTGCGGGTGCGCACGGCCTTTAACTGATCGCTAAAGCGGTTTCGTCGCCCAGTGATCGAGGCGGCTGTCGCGAAGCTCGCGCAGCGACTTCAGCCCTTGACTGTCCATGAAACGGACCATGCCGGAAAGAATACGCCCCGGCAGCGCAGGCCCGGCATAGATCATGCCGGTATAGAGCTGGACGAGATCGGCGCCGGCACGGATCTTTTCCAGCGCCGTCTCGGCGGAATCGACGCCGCCGACGCCGATGATGGCGGGATCCGGGCCAAGTAGTTTTCGCATCCTTGCCAGCACGATGGTCGAGCGCTCGAACAAGGGTTTTCCCGAAAGCCCGCCGGTCTCGCCGGCAAGGCCGGCGCTGCGCAGGCCGGCTCGCGCGATCGTGGTGTTGGAGATGATGACGCCGTCTATTTGCTTGTCGGTGATCTCGGCGGCGATGTCCTCCAGTTCGGCCTCGACCAGGTCCGGCGCGATCTTGAGGAAGACGGGCGGCTTTGCCGGTGCCGCCGCACGCGCGGCCATGACCCGCGACAGGAGTTCACCAAGCTGTTCGCGCGCCTGCATGTTGCGCAGGCCCGGCGTGTTTGGCGAGGAGATGTTGATCGTCAGATAGCCGGCGTATCGCGCAAACCTGATCACGCCGCGCTCATAGTCGCCGACGCGGTCGGCGCTGTCCTTGTTGGCCCCGACGTTGACGCCGACGACGCCGGCGCGAACCTTGCGGGCAGCAAGACGTTTTTCCGCGGCGGCGTGGCCTTCATTGTTGAAGCCCAGCCGGTTGATCACTGCCCCGTCCGAAGGCAGCCGGAAGATGCGCGGCTTCGGATTGCCCGTCTGCGGCAGCGGCGTGATCGTGCCGACCTCGGCGAAGCCGAAGCCGAGGCCGAGCAGTGCGTCCGGCACTTCGGCATTCTTGTCGTAGCCGGCGGCCATGCCGAGCGGGTTCGGGAAATCGAGCCCGCAAAGGCTGACCTTTAGCTTGTCGTCTCGCAAAGGGCGCCCGGCGACCGGCAGGCCGCATCTCAGCGCGGCAATCGACAGCCCATGCGCGGTTTCCGGATCGAGCGTGAACAGCAGTTTCTGGCCGATCCGGTCGAACGCGCTCATTCGGCCTCCAGCGCCGGGAATTCGTGCCGGCCGTCGGCACCGAGCGGCAATGCCTGCACCGAGACGACCGCATCGAGGCCGAGCCCGCCATAAAGATGCGGGAACAAGGCGCCGCCGCGCGAGACCTCGTATTTCAGCGCATCGCCGAGGTGCGCGCCGTCGACGGCGAGCAGCAGCAACCCGCTCTGGCCGGCGAAATGCTTGGCTGCCGTTTCCCGAACCTGCCCGGCGGTGGAAAAATGGATGAAGCCATCGGCGACGTCGATCGGCGCGCCGGTGAAGCGGCCTTCTCGTTCAGCCTCGCGCCACAGCGCCTCGGGAACTATCTTGTAGATGATCTCGGACATCGTTGCGCTATAGTCCGAACCGACGACGCGGGGAAGGGCAGGCCCGCGTTCTTCCCCATTTCAGGTTCTTCCCCAATTCCGGCGCAAACTGTGATAGATTGCGCCGACTGGCTCATGGAGGAAAACATGCGTCTGAAACACGTCTTGATCCCCGCAGCACTGGTCTCGCTTGTCGCAGCTTCGGCCTTTTCCGAGGAAGCCGATCGCTACCGGCTGGAAAAATCGGCCAATGGCTATGTGCGCATGGATACGCAGACCGGCGCCATGTCGCTCTGCGAGGAGCGTTCCGGTCAGCTCGTCTGCAAGACAGCGGCCGACGAACGTGCCGCCTTCCAGGATCAGATCGACCGGCTGCAAAATTCGGTGAAGGCGCTCGACGAACGCGTCGCCAAGCTCGAAAATTCGCTTGCCGCGCGTTTCGAATCGACTTTGCCCAGCGAGGAGGATTTCAACAAGACGATGGGCTACATGGAGCGCTTCCTGCGCAGCTTCATGGATATCGTCAAGGACATGGACAAGGACGAAGACGGCGCCAAGCCCAATTCGCAAAAGACCTAGGCAATTCGCAAAAAGACCTAGGGCGGGAATAGCAAGCCGGCCACGCCGAACAGCGGCGTAGCGTTATGATCGTTCAGATCCTGCAAGGCGGAAAATCGCCAACGGGATTCGGGGAGGGATATCACCGTTGGGCTACACATTCGTCATCGCCGACGATCATCCGCTTTTTCGCGGTGCATTGAGGGAGGCACTCGCCGGCATCGGAGATGTTGCCGCCATTCACGAGGCCGGCGATTTCGAAAGCGCCAAGGCGCTGGTCCTGGCCAATGAGGATGTCGATCTGGTCCTGCTCGACCTCTCGATGCCGGGCGCAAGCGGCCTTTCCGGCCTGATCTCGTTGCGCGGCATCCATCCGGCGGTGCCGATGATGGTGGTCTCGGCGCATGACGATCCGGTGACGATCCGGCGCGCGCTCGACCTGGGCGCCTCGGGGTTCATCTCCAAATCGGCCAGCATGGAAGAGATCCGCAATGCGGTGCAGTCGGTGCTCGCAGGTGATATCGCGGCACCCGCCGGGGTCGATCTCGGCGTCGAGCGCGATCCCGAGATTTCCGACCTGATCAAGCGGCTGCAGGCGCTGACGCCACAGCAGACGCGCGTGCTCGGCATGCTGGCGGAGGGACTGCTCAACAAGCAGATAGCCTATGAGCTCGGCGTCTCCGAAGCGACGATCAAGGCGCATGTCTCGGCCATCCTGCAGAAGCTCGGCGTCGACAGCCGCACCCAGGCGGTCATCCTTTTGTCCAAGATCGGCAGCGACCCGGTGCAGGCCGCCGGCTGATTCTTATTCGGCCGCCGGCGCCAGCGGCCTGACCCTGGCCATCATCGAGCGCAGCATCGCCGGTTTCAACGGCTTGCTGATCACAGGCACGTCGAGCCTGCCGGCGGCGGCGCGAACCTCGCTGGAGCGGTCGGCGGTGACCAGCACGGCCGGCAGGTCCTCGCCATGGATCGCACGCAACTGGGCGATCAATTCGAGGCCGGTCTTGTCGTCGAGATGATAGTCGGCAAGCACAATGTCCGGCCGATGCATGGCGGACCTGTCGAGATCCTCCGCGCCGGAAAGCGTATCGACGCTGCAGCCCCAGCCCTCGAGCAGCAGCCGCATGCCGTCGAGGATGCGGCCGTCATTGTCGATGCAGAGCACATGCAGCCCGGCAAGCGAGGTCGTAGCGCGGGCAGGCGGCTTCGCCTCGGCCTCGCGCCGCGGTGCCTGCACGGCCGCCACCGGCAGCAGCACGGAAAAGCGCGTGCCCTTGCCGGGATTGGAGAAGATCCGGATTTCAAGGCGCAGGACGCGGGCGATGCGGTCGACGATGGAGAGCCCCAAGCCGAGGCCTTCCGCCTCGCGCATGCCCTCGTCGAGCCGGGTGAATTCGCGGAACACGGTGTTGAGCTTGTCGCCGGCAATGCCGATGCCGGTGTCGATAACCTGGATCTCGGCCAGTTCGCCGCGCCGCCGCACGCCGACCAGGATGCGGCCATGGCGCGTATATTTGATGGCGTTGGAGACCAGGTTCTGGATCAGCCGGCGCAGCAGATTTCGATCCGTCATGACGCTGAGCGACGACGGCATGATCGAGAGTTCGAGCTTCTTTTCGGCGGCAAGCGGCCGGAAGTCGTTGCCGATCTGGCGCAGCAGCCCGTCGAGGCCGAAGCTCGTATCGTCCGGCTTCATCGCGCCGGCATCGAGGCGCGAAATGTCGAGCACCGCGCCGAGGATGGTCTCGACCGATTCCAGTGACGATTCGATATTCATCGCCGCCTTGCCGGCAGGCCCCTTGCCGGTCTTCTCGATCAGCGACGAGCAATAGAGGCGGGCGGCGTTCAGCGGCTGCAGGATGTCGTGGCCGGCGGCAGCGAGGAAGCGCGTCTTGCCGAGATTGGCCTCTTCGGCCAGCATCTGCGCCTGCGCCAGCTCCTCGTTGACGCGGGTGAGCTCGGCGGTGCGGCTCTTCACGCGCTGTTCCAGCGATTCATTGGCGCGCTTCAGCGCCAGATCCTGCTCGACGCGCCCTGAGATGTCGGCATAGGTGGCGACGATGCCGCCGTCCGGCATCGGATTGGAGCGCAATTCCAGGATACGCCCGCTGGTCTTCAGCTCCATCTGCCATGGGCTGACGAAGCTAGTCAGGCGGTTCAGCATGGTGACGCGCTGGTCTGGCGGTATATCGCCGCGCTCGGCAAGGTGGCGCAGGATACGATCGAGCGAGACGCCGACCTGGCCCATTTCGTCGGGCAGGTCGAACAGCGCCCGGTACTGGCGGTTCCAGCAGATCAACCGGAAATCGCGGTCGAAGACGGTGATGCCCTGTTCCATCTGGTCGAGTGCGATCTGCAGCAGGTCGCGATTGTGCTGTAGCGCCTCGGTGGCGTCGTCGAGCAGGCGGAAGGCGTCCTTGGATTCGCGGTCGTTGCGGCGCAGCAGCAGCGACAGGATCAGCCGCGCCGAGGAGGAGCCGACGGCACTGGCCAGAAGCTGCTCGGAGAAGCGGATGACATCCATGCTGGCCTGTTCGTTGCCGTGCAGTGAAGTGCCGCTGCTCTTCTCGAATGACTGGAAGGAGCGCTCGGTGCGTTCGACACCGAGATAGCGCGCGATCGTGTCCTTGAGGTCGTTGACGGTGATCGTGGTGCGGAAGCGGCGCAAGCTCGGCAGCGGCCCCGCCTCGCGCGGCACGAAGATCGACGCCTGGATGCGTTCCAGCGGCACCGACGCGCGCGACAGCGAGCCGAACACAAAAAACAACGTGTTGATCGACAGGCTCCACAGCACGCCATGGTTCAGCGGCTCGGCGACGGTGCCGAACAGGGCTTGCGGCCGCAATGCATCGAAGCCGAACAGGCCGTGGACGAGGATGCCGGTCTCGGGCGCGGCGAGCGAGGGAAGCAGTAGCGTGTAGCTCCAGACGACGATGCCGGCCACCATGCCGAGTGCCGCACCCCTTCCGTTGGCGCCGCGCCAGACCAGGCCGCCGATCATTGCCGGCGCGAACTGCGCGATCGCGGCGAACGACATCAGGCCGATCGAGGATAGCCGCGCGCTGTTTGTGCTCTCGCGGTAGTAGAGGAAGGCGATGAACAGCATGATGAAGATCGCCGCCCGCCGCACATTGAGGATGAGCGTCGACCAGTCCTCGCTCTCTGAGGTCGTGGTCCGCAGCAGCCGGCGCACGAACAGCGGAATGATCAGGTCGTTGGAGATCATGATCGACAGCGCGACGCTTTCGACGATCACCATTGCCGTCGCCGCCGACAGGCCGCCGATAAAGGCGGCCATGGCCAGAACGTCGTGGCCGCTGAACAGCGGCAGTGACAGCACATAGAGGTCGCTGCTGGTCCTGGGGCCGACCAGTTCCAGGCCGGCCAGCGCGATCGGCAGCACGAACAGGTTGATTGCCACGAGATAGAGCGGAAACACCCATGTCGCCGTGCGCAGCTCAGCCTCGCTGCGGTTCTCGACGATGGTGACGTAGAACTGGCGCGGCAGCATGAGGATGGCAAAGCCGCTCAGGCATGTCAGTACCAGCCAGGTCGCGAGCGAGGTGTTGTAGCCCATCGCCTGGCGCACCTGCGTGTTTTCGGCGAGCCGGTCGAACATATCGCCTGGCCCGCCGAAGATCAGAAACGTGACCATCAGGCCTATCGCCAGGAAGGCGGCGAGCTTGACCACGGTCTCGACCGCCACCGCCAGCACCAGACCGTCCTGGTGTTCGGTGGCGTCGGCATGGCGCGTGCCGAACAGCACGGCAAACAGCGCCAGCAGCATGGCAACGACAAGCGAGATGTCGCTGACGAACGGATCGAACGACGGCGGCGAGCCGGTATAGTGCTCGACCATCAGGCTGACCGAGCCGGAGATCGCCTTCAATTGCAGCGCCATGTAAGGCACCGCGCCTATGGTTGCGATCAGCGTGGCGATCGCCCCGACAGCGAAGCTCTTGCCGTAGCGGGCGCCGAGAAAGTCGGCGATCGAGGTGATCTTCTCGGTCTTTGCCAGCCTGACGATGCGCTGCAGCAGCGGAAAGCCGAACACGAACACCAGCACCGGCCCTATATAGATGCCGAGGAATTCGAGGCCGCGCTCGGAGGACAGCCCGACCGAGCCGAAGAAGGTCCAGGAGGTGCAGTAGATGGCAAGGCTGAGCGCATAGATAAAGGGCCGGGCGCGGCCAGGCCCGGATGAGGTCGAGCGCCGGTCGCCCAGGCTGGCGATAGCAAACAGCAACGTCACATAGGCGATCGCGATGATGACGATGAACCAGCCCTGCACGCCTCGAACTTCCTCCCTGCGCCGGCTTTTTCATCCGGCCTTGCAGACGCAATCACAGCTTGGCCACCGAGTCCATCGCGGCTTTCGGCGCATTATGGCCGCGGCTTCGCGCAATCCAGGCCGGGGAAACACGTCTTTGCTCCTGTCGCAACCGCAGGTTTTTGCTATTCTGCCCGCCGGTCGATGCCGAGGGCGTGGACGGCAGCACGGCCGGTCAGGAAAAGGAGGGTCGAATGCTGAAAGAGTTTCAGGAATTCATTTCCAGGGGCAATGTGATGGACCTGGCCGTCGCCGTCATCATCGGCGCTGCCTTCGGCAAGATCGTCACCTCGCTGGTCGACGACATCATCATGCCGGTCATCGGGGCGATTTTGGGCGGATTGGACTTCAACAACTACTTTCTGCCCTTGTCCTCGGCCGTTAACGCCACATCACTGGCGGATGCCAAGAAGCAGGGCGCGGTCTTCGCCTATGGCAGCTTCATCACCGTGGCGCTGAACTTCCTTATCCTCGCCTTCATCATCTTCCTGATGGTCAAGGCGGTAAACAATCTGCGCCAGCGGCTGGAGCGCGAGAAACCGGCTGCTCCGGCCGCTCCGCCGCCGGCGGATGTCGCGCTGCTCACCGAAATTCGCGATCTCCTCGCCAGAAAATAGCGCCTGCGGCAACTTTCTGGACCAAAACCCCGGTCGCTTGCGGCCGGGGTTTTCTGTTTTCGTCCGCCCTGAAACACGCTAGCAGTCGAGCAAACGAAAACGGACCCATCCATGACCCTGATCGATACTCTGCGCGCCGAAGCGCGGGCGGCGCCTGAAAGTGGCATTGTCGCCGTCATGAATCGTGGCCGCGGCCGCGACGGCATGATCCCGCTCTGGGCCGGCGAGGGCGACCTGCCGACGCCGGCATTCATCACCGATGCCGCCGCCAAGGCGCTGGCCGGCGGCGAGACCTTCTACACCTGGCAGCGGGGCATTCCTGAACTCAGGCAGGCGCTCGCCCGCTACTACACCAGGCATTTCGGCAAGACTTTCGCCAACGAAGAATTCATCGTCACCGGCTCCGGCATGCATGCCATCCAGATGGCCATCGACGCGGTGGCCGGCAAGGGCGACGAACTTGTCTACCTGTCGCCGGCATGGCCGAATTTCGCCGCCGCCGCCGGCGTGGCCGGCGCCGTTCCGGTTGCAGTCACCCTTGATCAGTCCGGCAATGGCTGGTCCTGCGATGTCGACAAGATCGCAGCGGCGATCACGCCACGGACCAAGGCGCTGTTCGTCAACACGCCGTCCAACCCGACCGGCTGGACCGCCGACAAGGAGACGCTGCAGGCAATCCTCGATCTCGCCCGCGAAAGGGGCCTGTGGATCATTGCCGACGAGATCTATTCGCTGTTCCACTACGGCCATGGCCGCGCGGCGTCGTTCATCGACATCATGGCCGATGAGGACCGCATCCTGTTCGTCAATTCCTTTTCCAAGAACTGGGCGATGACCGGCTGGCGCATCGGCTGGATCAAGATCCATCCCGCCTTGCAGCAGGTGTTCGAGAACCTGGTCCAGTATTCGACTTCCGGCGTTGCGCAGTTCATGCAGCGCGGCGCCGTCGTCGCCCTCGACGAGGGCGATGCCTTCATCGTCGAACAGGTGGAGCGGGCGAGGGCGGCGCGCGACCTCGTCTGCGGCATTCTCGCCGAAACCGGCAGGGCGCGGTTCACCGTGCCGCAGGGCGCGTTCTATCTGTTCTTCGCCGTCGACGGCATCACCGATTCCCGCGCTGCCGCTTTCGACATGGTCGACCGCGCCAATGTCGGCCTGGCCCCCGGCACCGCCTTCGGCCCCGGCGGCGAAGCTTTCCTCAGGCTATGCTTCCACCGCCGCCTCGACCAGGTCGAAGAAGCCGCGCACCGGCTGGCGAAATGGATGAAGACTGTGTGAGGTGTGTTGAGCTTCGCGCCAGGCATCGCAGCACTGAAAAATGAGGCGGCACCGATAGGCGGCTTCCGCAATGGTGCCCGTAGCGGCGGAGGTTACCCGCCCGACTTCGGCACCAGCAACGGAATGACGCGGTCGCTCTTGGCCACTGAAGGCCGGCCGGCCGAACCGTAGGGAATCCCCAACGCATCCCATGTCTCGACTAGCGCGTCCTGTAAGGAGGCAATCAGCGCGTCAGAATGGAACGGTGTCGGCGTGATGCGCAGCCGTTCGGTGCCGCGCGGCACTGTCGGGTAATTGATCGGCTGGATATAGATGCCGTGCACGCCGAGCAGGCGGTCGCTGGCCATCTTGCAGAGCTCGGGATCGCCGACCAGCAGCGGCACGATGTGGGTAGGTGACTCCATTACCGGCAGGCCGGCCGCGGCAAGCACTTCCTTGGTCCGCGTCGCCTGACGCAGCTGCGCGTCGCGCTCGGCCTGCGAGCGCTTGAGATGGCGGATCGAGGTGGTTGCCGCGGCAGCGATCGCCGGCGGCAGCGCCGTGGTGAAGATGAAGCCCGGCGCATAGGAGCGCACGGCGTCGATCACGGCGCTGGTGCCGGTGATGTAGCCGCCAAGCGTGCCGAACGCCTTGGCCAGTGTGCCCTCGATGATGTCGATGCGGTCGGCCAGCCCTTCGCGCTCGGTGATGCCGCCGCCGCGCGGCCCGTACATGCCGACGGCATGGACCTCGTCTATATAAGTCATCGCATTGTAACGCTCGGCGAGGTCGACGATCTGCTTGATCGGCGCGATGTCGCCATCCATCGAATAGACGCTCTCGAAGACGATCAGCTTGGCACGCTCGCGGCCGGCCGCCTGCAGCAGGCTTTCGAGATGCGCGACGTCGTTATGGCGGAAGATCTTCTTCTCGGCGCCCGAGCGCCGCACACCCTCGATCATCGAAGCGTGGTTAAGCTCGTCCGAGATGATCAGGCAATTGGGAAGCAGCTTTGCAATGGTCGAGATCGACGCTTCGTTTGAAACGAAGCCGGAGGTGAAAACCAGTGCCGCTTCCTTGTCGTGCAGGTCGGCAAGCTCCAGTTCGAGCTCGACCAGCGGGTTGCTGGTGCCCGAAATGTTGCGGGTGCCGCCAGCCCCCGATCCCATTTTGCCTGCCGCCTTCTGGAACGCGGCGATGACGTCGGGATGCTGGCCCATGCCGAGATAATCGTTGGAGCACCAGACGGTGATTTCCTCGGCGCGGCCATTGGCACGCCAGATGGCGCGCGGGAATTTTCCCACGATACGCTCAAGGTCGGCGAAGACGCGATAGCGACGCTCTGCATGGAGCTGGTCGATCGCTTCCTCGAAAAACCGCTGGTAATTCATGTCGCCTTCCCAATTTTGCGCGGGATCATAGTCATTGGCCTATTCGCCGTCCACCGCACCGTTTTGGTCAAAATGCCACGCCCCAGGCCTGTTCCTAACGACCACGGAACGTGGCCTATTCCCTTGATGTGGATCAATCTTGTTTCAGGACAATGCCACCCGCCGATGAGACTGGTTACCGCAGATTGTAATGGCCTGGCGGCAGGTTTTCCAGTACGGCGACGATTGAGACAGTTCCGATAAATCATGAATAGCGAGGATGCGGATGACGGTTTTGGTGACAGGCGGTGCCGGCTATATCGGCAGCCATATGGTCTGGGAGTTGCTGGACACGGGCGACAGCGTCGTCGTCCTCGACCGGCTTTCGACCGGCTTTGAATGGGCGGTGGCTCCGGAAGCAAAGCTCGTCGTCGGCGATGTCGCCGACAAGGAATTGGTCGCCTCGATCATCCGCGACAACAAGGTCGACGCGATCATCCATTTCGCCGGCTCGATTGTCGTGCCCGAATCGGTGGCCGACCCGCTTGCCTATTACGAGAATAACACCTGCAAGACACGCACCCTGATCGAGACCGCGGTGCGCGAAGGCGTGCCCAATTTCATCTTTTCCTCGACCGCCGCCGTCTATGGCGGCGCCGGCCTGGAGCCGGTGCGCGAGGACGCCAGGCTTGCGCCGGAATCGCCCTACGGCCTGTCCAAGCTGATGAGCGAATGGATGCTCCGCGACGCGGCTATTGCCTATGGGCTGCGCTATACGGCGCTGCGCTATTTCAACGTCGCCGGCGCCGACCCGAAGGGCCGCACCGGCCAGTCGACGCCCGGCGCCACGCATCTGATCAAGGTCGCCTGCGAGACGGCGCTCGGCAAGCGCCCCTTCATGCAGGTGTTCGGCACCGACTATCCGACGCCGGACGGCACCTGCATGCGCGACTATATCCATGTCAGCGACCTGGCGGCGGCGCATCGGCTGGCCCTGCAGCGGCTGCGTGCCGGCGGATCGAGCCTGGTCGCCAATTGCGGCTACAGCCACGGCTATTCGGTGCTCGAGGTCATCGACAGCGTACGCCGCGTCTTCGGCCATGATTTCGAGGTGCGGATGGGCGAGCGCCGCCCCGGTGACGCCGCCGCGGTTGTCGCCAATTCGGAGCTGGCCCGCGGCGAACTCGGCTGGACCCCGCAGCGTGACAACCTCGACCAGATCGTCTCCGATGCGCTTGCCTGGGAGCGCATCCTGACCAGCAAGAATTCGGCTCTGGGCTAAGCGCGGGCTCTCCGTAAGGGCTCGTCGGCAGGAGGCAGAGGCGCTATTGAAGGGCCTCACGGCTGAGCGTGCAGGCGTTCGGCTGCGTTCGAGTTGGGGGCGGCATGAAAATATCGGTGCTTGGAGCCGGCGTCGTTGGCACGGCGGCGGCCTATTGTCTGGCCAGCGACGGCCATGAAGTCACGGTGATCGAGCGCCATCCGGCGGCGGCGCGCGGCACCAGCCAGTCGAATGCCGGCCTGGTATCTCCCGGCGATGCCACCGCCTGGGCTTCGCCCGCCGCGCTTAAAACGTTCCTGCGAGCTCTCTACAACCACGATCTCGGCATCAAGGTGCGGCTGCGCTTCGATCCGTATTTTGTCGCCTGGAGCCTGCGCTTCCTGCGCCAGTGCACGCATAAGCGCATGCGCGCCAACACCGAGATCAAGCTGCGCCTGGCGCTCTATTCGCGCAACTGCATCAACGCCATCTCCGCCGACACCGGCATCCACTATGACGAGCGCAAGAAAGGCATTCTGTATTTCTTCCGCTCGCAGCAGAGCTTTGATACCGGCACCGACAATTACCGCTATCTCGCCGAACATGGCCTGCCGATCGAGATCGTCGGCCGCGACCGGCTGGTCGAGCTCGAGCCCGGCCTTGCCGGAGCCAAGGACAAAATTGCCGGCGGCGTCTATTCGCCGATCGACCAGACCGGCGATTCCAGTCAATTCACGCAGCGCCTCGCTGCCTATGCCGCCGAAAAACTCGGTGTCCAATTCCTCTACGGCACGACGGTCGAAGGCCTCGACATCGACGGCGACCGGGTGCGCGCGGTGATGACCTCGGCCGGCCCGGTGGCCGGCGACGCCGTGGTCATTTCCATGGGGCCGGAGAGCGGTCTGCTCGGCCGCCGCTACGGCATCGACCTGCCCGTCTATCCCGTGAAGGGCTATACCGTGACCGTTCCGCTGGAAGATGAAAGCAACGGGCCGATCATGGGCGGCGCCGACGAGGACCGGCTGATCGGCTATTCCAGGCTGGGAAATCGGCTGCGGATGTCCTCGACGGCGGAGTTCACCGGTTTCGACCGCACGTTCAAGCCGCGCGATTTCAACTCGATCCTGAACACCGGCAAGGACCTGTTCCCCGGCGCCTTCGACGAGAGCAAGGCCGAGCTCTGGGCTGGACTTCGCCCGATGATGCCGAACTCCGTGCCGGTCATCGGCCGGGCGCGGTATGACAATCTATATCTCGATACCGGCCACGGCCATCTCGGCTGGACCATGGCCTGCGGTTCGGGAAAATTCCTTGCCGACGTGGTCGCCGGCCGCAAGCCGGAGATCGATCCACAAGGATTGCTCTACGCGGGCTAGCAACGGCCTGACCGCAGGGCGCCATGAGCTCGGCGGTCAGGCTCGTTCGTCGACTGCCGAACGCCAGGAGCGCACGTAACTTGTCCAGAGTGGATCGGCCGACGGTTCGGTCCTTTCGCCTCTGCCTTGCGGTGTCCCCTGGTCCGACGCCAGCAAGGCGGCGCCGATGCTGGTGCCTGTCGCAGCCGCGGAGGCAATGACGGCGCGCGCCGTCGCCGCAGCCAGCATGCGGGTGAACAGCCGGTTGCGGGCGAAGGGTCCTTCGACGATGGTTGACCCCCCGCCGCCGATCAGATCGAGGCAGGTCGCGGTCATCAGCGCCAGGTAGAACGAGATGGCGACAAAGCGCTGGCCGGCCGTCATACCTTCGGCGCTGAGCCACGCCGCGGCATAGTGCGGAAACGGCCCCGAATCCTGTTGGGTCGAAGGCAACAGGGACGTCTTGCGCGCGAGCACCGCGGCGACATCGTCTTCGGTCCAGTCTTCCGATTGGCCTTCCGTCAGCACGGAGAACTCGCGGCCACCCATGAAGCGCGCCGAGGGCACGGCATCGCCGAACGCGTTGACATTGACCAGCGTGTCGCGCGCCGGATCGAGCGTGACCTTGCTGCCGCCAACCGCCATCGACACCACCCAGGTGCCGGTCGAGACGACGGAGAAAGGCGGCTTGTCGGACAGGAGATGCGGCAGCAGCGAGGCGTTGGAATCGTGCAGGCCGCAATACACCGGCGTTTGCGGATCGAGGCCGGTTTGCCGCGCCAGAGCGGGCAGGATCGGGCCCAAGCGGTCCTTGGCCTGCCGCACCGGCGCCATTAGCCGGCGCCATTCCAGCCGGTCGACCAGTGAGGAAAAATCCGCTTTCCACGGGTTCCACAGATCGGTGTGGCAGCCGAGCGAAGTCACCTCGCTGGCGGCGACGCCGGTCAGGCGCAAGGCCCAGTATTGCGGATACATCAGCATCGCGGCGGCCCTGGCGAAATCCGCTGGAAAGCGCTTCTGCTGCCAGAACAACTGCGCGCCGAGATTGAGGCCGGCCGGCAGGCGCGGCGTGCCGGTCTCGGTGAAAGGCGGGCGGATCGCGTCGTAGTCCTTGGCGAAGGCATCCGGACCGTCGAACTCGTAATCGAGCACCGGCAGCGCCAGTTCGCCTGATGCGTCGGCCAGCACCGCCGTTGCGCCATGGGTGGTGATCGATATCGCGTCGATGCGCTGCTCGCGATCGATCTCTGCCAGGCTGCCGAGGATGAACGCCCATAACCGCTCGACGTCGTGGTGCGGATACGGGCGTTGCCGAACCGGCTCGTTGACCATCCTGCGCAGCGCCACTTCGCTTGCTGCGGCGAGATCGACCAGCGCCACCTTGGCGTTGGTCTTGCCGATATCGATGACGGCGACGTGGCGGGTCATTCCATATGGAACATTGTTTCCAGCGGCACCGCCACCGGCTCGTTGTTCGGCTTGGTTTCCATGATGTCTGCCATCTCGGCCCACCAGCGCTGCATCGCCGGATGCTTAGGCAATTCGTCCATGCCATGGTCGTCACGGCGCCACAGCACGCCGAACAAGGTGTTGGTCTCCTCGTCGAGATGGATCGAGTAATCGGAGATACCAGCCTGTTTTAGCAACGCGACGAGTGACGGCCAGATGTCGTCGTGGCGCCTCTTGTATTCGGCCTTCATGCCGGGATTGAGCTTCATCTTGAACGCATATTTTTCGGGCATCAGGCAAAGCGCTCCCGCCGCACGCGCTGCCACAGGATCGGCAGCGCGATGACGATGATCAGCAGCAGGCCGATGAAGATCGACATGACGATCCCCGGCACGTTGAGCAGGCCAAGACCGAAGGTCACCAGCCCCATGATGAAGGCCGCCAGCACGACGCCCAGAATGCTGCCGGCGCCACCGAGAATGCTGACGCCGCCGAGCACCACCATGGTGATGACTTCGAGTTCGTAGCCCTGCGCGATCGACGGCCGGGTCGAGCCGAGCCGTGACGTAATCAGCACCGAGGCGATGCCCGCCATCAGGCCGGTCAGGCAAAACAGGATGAACTTGATGCGGCCGACACGCACGCCGGAAAACTGCGCCGCAACCGGGTTGTTGCCGATGGCAAAGACCCGGCGGCCGAAGCTCGTCCGGTGCAGAAGGAACCAGTAGACGACGGCCGCGACCAGGAAAAGCGTCAGTTCGAACGACACCACCCACCAGACATAACCTTGGCCGAAGAAGGCGAAGCTCGCGGGATAGCCCTTGTAGGCCTGGTCGCCGAGGATGATGAAGGCAACGCCGCGAAACAGGCTCATGGTGCCGATGGTGACGACGATCGACGGCAGCCCCAGCCTGGTGACGAGCAGCCCGTTGAAGGCGCCGCAGCCGAGCCCGACGACGATGCCGATTGCCACCAGGACAGGCGTGCCGGCGCCGGCCTGCACCGCCATGCCCATCATCGTCGAGGCGAGTGCGATGATAGCGGCGACCGACAGGTCGATTTCGCCGGAGATGATCAGCAGTGCCATGGCCAGCGCGATCAGCGCCTTTTCGGTGAAGTTGAAAGTCAGGTCCGACAGCGACCACGCGTCGAGGAAATAGGGCGAGGCAAAACTGTTGACGGCAAAGATGGCGACCGCCACGACGACCAGCAGCGCCTCCCATGAGAAGATCGCCGCAGTGAACGGCTTGTCGAGTCGGTTCGGAACATGGCGCGGGGCAGGGGTATCGGTCATGCCACTTCCGCCTTTTTGAGGATGATGCGGCCTTGCCGGCGTTCGCCGCGCGCGTTGAGCACCACGGCCAGGATGATGGCGCTGCCCGAAATCGCCATTTGCCAGAAGGGCGAGATATTGATCACCGGCAGCGCGTTGGAGATGATACCGAGGAACAGCGCGCCGAGCACCGCGCCGCCGACCGAGCCGATGCCGCCGGCGATCGAGATGCCGCCGATGACGCAGGCGGCGATGATGTTGAGCTCATAGCCGTTGGCGACCTCGACCGAGGCGATGACGTAGCGCGAGATCCAGAGATAGCCGCAGAGGCCGCCGATCATCCCCGAAATGCAGAAGACGATGAATTTCGTCCGGCCGACGTCGATGCCGGCATAGACCGATGCGGTCGGGTTGACACCGATGGCGTAGATCGAGCGGCCGAGCGCCGTGCGCGTCATCACAAGGAAGAACAAGGCGATGACCAGCAGGGCAATCCATGACAGCACCGGTATGCCGAGGAACGTCGCGCGCTGCAGGCCGATGAAATCGGGGCTCATCTGGTCGGCGTTGACCCAGGCGCCGCCTGAAATAACGAAGGTGGCGCCGCGGTAGATGGTGAGAGTGCCGAGCGTTACCACGATCGAGGGAATGTTCAGCCGCCACACCAACAGGCCATTGATGGCGCCGAGCACCAGGCCGACCAGAAGTGCGATGACGATCAGCAGCGGGATCGGGATTGCCGGATGCGCGGCGTTCAGCATCGCCACCACCATGCCGGTGAAGCAGAGATTGGCTGCCATCGACAGGTCGATCGAGCGGGTCAGGATAACCACCATCTGGCCGAGCGCCAGGATCATCAGGATCGACGTGTCGTTGAACACCTGGCGCACATTGCCGGGAGCGGCAAAGCCCGGAAAACGCATCGAGATCAGCCCGATCAGCACGGCGATTGCCGCCAGCAGCCAGACTTCGCGGTATTTGAGAAGAGCCTTCATGCCGCGATCCCCGCTGCCGTCCTGACCAGCGTTTCGGCGTCGAGCCCCTTATTGTCGTAGACCGCGGCAATGCGGCCCTCGCGCATAACGACGACACGGTCGGACATGCCGAGAATTTCCGGCAGTTCGGACGACACCATGATAACCGACAGGCCTTGCGCGACGAGCTCGGCCATGAAGCCGTGCACGGCGGCCTTCGAGCCGATGTCGATGCCCTTGGTCGGCTCGTCCAGTATGATCACCTTGGGCGCGGTCGCCAGCCATTTGGCGATGACGATCTTCTGCTGGTTGCCGCCCGACAGCGTGCCGACGTCCTGGCTGAGCGAGGAGGCGCGCAGGTCGAGCCGCTCTGTGTAGGAGCGGGCTAGCGCAAACTCTTCCGCCAGCCGCAATATGCCGGATTTGGAGGTTCGCTTGAGCGACGGCAGCGAGACATTCTGGAAGATCGGCAGGCCGATCACCACACCTTGCTTGCCGCGCTCCTCCGGCACATAGACGATACCGGCATCGATCGAATCCGCCGCCGATTTCGGCGCGATCGCCTTGCCTTCCAGCGTGATCGTGCCGCCGCTGGTGTGGGTGATGCCTGATATCGCCTGCATCACCTCGCTGCGCCCGGCGCCGACAAGACCGTAGAAGCCGAGGATCTCGCCCCTGTGCAGCTCGAAGCCGATATCATCGAACTCGGTCGGATGCGACAGGCCGGAGACGGCCAGCACCGGCGCGCCGATCTCGGCCTTGCGCTGCGGAAAGATGTGGTCGACCGCGCGGCCGACCATCATGCGCACGATCTGGCTCTGGCCGGCGTCCTTGATCAGGCCTTCGCCGACCATCTCGCCGTCGCGGAACACGGTATAGCGGTCGGCGATGCGGTAGATCTCATCGAATTTGTGGCTGATGAACAGGATCGCCTTGCCGTCGCTCTTGAGGAATTCGATCAGCAGGAAAAGCTCTTCGATCTCCTTCATCGAAAGCGCCGCCGTCGGCTCGTCCATGATGACGATCCGCGCGTCGATCGACATGGCGCGGGCAACGGCGACGAGATGCTTGTTGGCGATGCCGAGATCCTTCAGCCTGGCATCGGCGTCGATATGGCCGGCACCCATCGTGTCCAGCACTTCGCGGGCGTTCTTGCGCATCGTGCGCCAGTCGATGGTCTTGAAGCGGGTGCGCGGCGCATGGCCGAGGAAGATGTTTTCGGCCACCGTCAGGTCGTCGAACAGCACGGTTTCCTGATGGATGGCGGTGATGCCATGCCCGAAGGCGGCATGGGCGCTGGGCAAGGCGACGGGCTGGCCGTCGATGCTGATCGTGCCCGCATCCGGCTGATAGATGCCGGTCATGATCTTGACCAGCGTCGACTTGCCGGCGCCGTTCTCGCCGATCAGCGCGGTCACCTGGCCGGGATAGAGCGACAGGCTGACATCGTGCAGCGCGCGCACGCCGGGAAAGCTTTTCGAGATGCCGGACAGCGTCAGCCGCGGCCCGGGAGACAAAGGCGCTTCCTTCGCCACTTCGTGTTGGGCTGTCGTGTCCATAATCGTATCAAGCCCTGAAACTAGGTCCGGTTGAGGCCGCGGCGGGGCCAAGGTCCCGCCGCACCAGTTCGAAGGCTCCAGGATCAATAGATCTTGGAGAACTTTTCGATGTTCGACTTGTCGAACTGGAAGGGCGGAGCCATCGCAGCCGAGTTGGTGTCGTCGAGCGTGACCTTGCCGACGCGGCCGATCGACAGCGTAGCACCGGGCTTCGCCTCTTCCTTCTTCACCGCCAGGTCGTGGGCGAGGTAGACGGCCGAATAGCCGAGGTCGATCGGGTTCCACAGCGCAACCGCTTGGCTGGCGCCATTGTCGATGAACTTCTTGAACTCCGATGGCAGCGCCAGGCCGGTGACGTTGACCTTGCCGATCAGGCCTTCATCGGTCACCACCTGCGCGGCGGCAACGACGCCGACCGTGGTCGGTGCGATGATCGCCTTGAGGTTCGGGTAGGACTTCAGCAAGCCCTTGGCCTCGTCCGTGCTCTTGGCCGAGTCGTCGTCGCCATAGACGGTGGCGACGAGCTTGATCTTGGGGAACTTCTCCGGCAGCACCTTCTTGGCCGCGTCGATCCAGGCGTTCTGGTTGGTCGCGGTGGACGAAGCCGACAGGATGGCGACATCGCCGCCTTCCGGCAGGTAGTCGGCGGCAAGCTTGATGATGGTCTCGCCGATCAGGTTGGTGTCGGAAGGGTTGAGGTGAAGCTGGCGGCCTTCCGGCGCGACGCCTGAATCCCACGAGATGACGGTGATGCCGCGTTCCATCGCCTTCTTCAGCGCCGGAACCAGCGCGTCGGCGTCATTGGCCGAAATGGCGATGGCGTTGACCTTCTGGGCGATCAGCGAATTGACCACTTCGATCTGCGCTTCGGCGGTCGCCTTGGTCGGGCCGGTGTAGATGATCTCGACGTCGCCGAGTTCCTTGGCCGCCTCTTCGGCGCCCTTGTTGGCGGCGTCGAAGAAGCCGTTGCCGAGCGACTTCACCACCAGCGCGATCTTGACGTTTTCGGCATAGGCGGCATTCACGAACATGGCGGCGGAAAACGCCGCCGTAACCATCAGTTTCTTCAGAAAGCTCATCGAATATCCTCCCTTGAGCGTTGCATTCCATCGCCGCTGCGGGCGTGAGTTTTCTCAGGCCTGCAGCGAAGATTCTTCCTTGTTGCTTGCCGTTGTGCGGGCGACGATCAGCGTCACGCCGGCGGTCTCCAGCATCTTGGCTTCGCGATCCTCGATGCCGTCGTCGGTGATCACCGTGGCGATGCGCGACAGGCCGCACAGGATCAGGCTCGAGCGCTTGCGGAATTTCGAGGAGTCGACCAGCACCACCAATTCGTCCGCCTGGTCGATAAGCTTCTGCTCGGCCTGGATCAGCAGCGGGTCGCCTTCCATAAGACCCAGCGGCCCCAGTCCCTGCGCGCCCATGAACATGCGGCGCGCGTAGAAATTGCGCGTCACGTCATTGTCGAAGGGCGACAGGATGATGTTCTGCTCGCGGTAGATGGTGCCGCCCGACAGCATCACCGTGTTCTTGGAATGCCTGAGCAGGTGCTCGGCGATCGGAAAGGAATTGGTGAAGATCGGCATGCGGCGGCCGCTCAGGAAATGCACCATCTGGAACGTGGTGGTGCCGCCATTGATGATGATCGGCTCGCCGTCCTTGCAGAGTTCCACGGCCTCTCGTGCGATCGCCCGCTTCTGCGAAGCGTTGATCGTCTCGTTGACGGAAAACGGCCGGCCGGCAAGGCCGATGAACTGCGGAGGCGAGAGCGCCTCGGCGCCGCCGCGCACCCGGCGCAGGCGCTTTTGCACATGCAATGCCGCGATGTCGCGCCGGATCGTCGCCTCCGACGACTCCGTCAGGTCGACCATCTCCTGCACCGTCACCACAGGCTTTTCCTGGACGGCGGACAGAATGATCCTGTGGCGCTCTTTCTCGTGCATGGTTCCTCCCTGCTTGAGCATCTAGGCACCCCAAGCGCGCAGTGTCAATCATTTCCGATCAGATAATTTCATTGTGCAGTGCAATATGATTGATATTGATCGTTTGTGATTGACAAGACGGCCGCTTGCGTAGAAATTCGGACAAAAGGGACCCGCGCCGTTTGCGTGTCCCAAAGGGAGGATTACCTATGCTCGACAAGCGCTCCGGCACGCGCCTCGCCAATCTTTGGGATGACGCAAAAGCGCAAGCGATGAGCGAGCCCGAACGTCTGGTCTATCGCTCGAATGTTCTTGGCTCCGACAAGCGCGTCACCAATTATGGCGGCGGCAACACCTCCTCCAAGATCTGGCAAAACGATCCGCTCACTGGGCAGAGCGTGGAAGTGCTGTGGGTCAAGGGCTCGGGCGGCGACAGCGCCTCGATCAAACTCGACGGCTTCGCCACGCTCTACATGGACAAATTGCGCGCGCTGAAAGGTCTCTATCGCGGCCTCGAACATGAAGACGAGATGGTCGGCTATTTGCCCCACTGCACCTTCAACCTCAACCCGCGCGCGGCCTCGATCGACACACCGCTGCATGCCTTCGTGCCGAAGCCTTATGTCGACCACATGCACCCCGACGCCATCATCGCCATTGCCGCCGCCAAGGATTCGCAGGCGCTGACCAAGGAGATCTTCGGCGACACGATCGGCTGGCTGCCATGGAAGCGCCCGGGCTTCGAACTCGGCCTGTGGCTGGAGAAATTCTGCCTCGAGAACCCCGAGGCCAAGGGTGTCGTGCTGGCAAGCCATGGCCTGTTCAGCTGGGGCGACACGCCGAAGGAATGCTACGAGACGACGATTTCGGTGATCAACCAGGCGATCGACTGGTTCGAGCGCAAGAGCCAGGGCAAGCCGATCTTCGGCGGCGAAATCGTCAAATCGCTCGATGCACCGGCGCGTCGCGCTGTGGCTGCAAAACTGATGCCGAGGATCCGCGGCCTGATCTCGGAGAAAAGCCACAAGCTCGGCCATTTCGACGATTCTCCTGCGGTGCTCGAATTCGTCAATTCCAGGGATTTGCGGCCGCTGGCGGCACTCGGCACATCCTGCCCGGACCACTTCCTGCGCACCAAGATCCGGCCGCTGGTCATCGAGTTCGATCCCAGGAATCCCGATGTCGATGCCGTCATTGCCCGTCTTGTCGACGATGTGGCGGAGTATCGCGTCGGCTATCAGGCCTATTATGACCGCTGCAAGCACGCGGATTCGCCACCGGTGCGCGATCCGAACGCCGTGGTCTATCTGATGCCCGGTGTCGGCATGTTCACCTTCGCTGGCGACAAGGCGACGGCGCGTATATCGGGCGAATTCTACGTCAACGCCATCAACGTCATGCGCGGCGCCTCGACGGTGTCGACCTATGTCGGGCTGCCCGACCAGGAAGCCTTCGATATCGAATACTGGCTGCTCGAAGAGGCAAAGCTGCAGCGCCTGCCGAAACCGAAAGCTCTTGCCGGCCAAATCGCGCTGGTCACCGGCGGCGCCGGCGGCATTGGCCGCGCCACCGCCAACCGGCTGCTGCGCGAAGGCGCCTGCGTCGTGCTGGCCGATATCGACGAGGCAGCCCTTGCCAGCGCCAATGACGAGCTTGCCAAGGCCTACGGCAAGGATTTCGTGCGGCCCGTCGTCATCAACGTCACGTCCGAGGATCAGGTGATCTCCGGCTTTGCCGAGACAGCGGTCGAGTTCGGCGGCATCGACATCCTGGTGTCCAACGCTGGCCTGGCCTCCTCGGCGCCGATCGAGGACACCACACTGGCGCTGTGGAACAAGAACATGGACATCTTGTCGACGGGATATTTCCTGGTTTCGCGGGAGGCGTTCCGGCTGTTTCGGACGCAAAAGATCGGCGGCAACGTCGTCTTCGTCGCCTCTAAGAACGGCCTTGCCGCATCGCCAAACGCCGCCGCCTACTGCACGGCCAAGGCTGCCGAGATCCATCTGGCGCGCTGCCTGGCGCTGGAAGGCGCGGAAGCCCAGATCAGGGTCAATGTCGTCAATCCCGACGCCGTGCTGCGCGGCTCGAAGATCTGGACCGGCGAATGGAAGGAACAGCGCGCCGCCGCTTACAAGATGTCGACCGACGATCTCGAAGAGCATTACCGCTCGCGCTCGATGCTGAAGCGGTCGGTGTTCCCCGAAGACATCGCCGAAGCGATCTATTTCTTCGCCTCCGACATGTCGGCAAAATCGACCGGCAACATCATCAATGTCGACGCCGGCAACGCGCAGAGTTTTACGCGATAATAGTTTGAAGGCGGCGCTGCCCCTCACCCTTACCCTCTCCCCGTAAGGACGGGGAGAGGGGGTCGCCAATGCCGGAGCGCTTCCCTTCTCTCCGTCTCTATACGGGGAGAAGGTGCCGGCAGGCGGATGAGGGGCAGCGCGACCAACGCAAATTGGGAGGAAACCACCATGTCCGAAACCATCATCTCCGCCGACCTCGTCGACAGGCACAATGCCGCGCGCAATGCCGACCTCAAGCGCGACTACGAGTCCCTCGGCGAGCGCCTCGACCGCCGCGGCATCGCCATCGATGCCATCCGCGACAAGGTCGAGAAATTCGCCGTCGCCATCCCGTCCTGGGGCGTCGGCACCGGCGGCACCCGCTTTGCCCGCTTTCCCGGCGCTGGCGAGCCGCGCGACATTTTCGACAAGATCGAGGACTGCGCCGTCATCCGCCAGCTGACGCAGGCGACGCCGACCGTCTCGCTGCATATTCCGTGGGACAAGGCCGATCCGAACCGGCTGAAGCAGGCGGCATCCCGCTTCGGCCTCGGCTTCGACGCCATCAACTCCAATACCTTCTCCGACGCCAGGGACCAAAAACTTTCGTATAAGTTCGGCTCGTTGTCGCATGCCGATGCCGCAACACGCCGGCAGGCGGTCGAGCATAATCTCGAATGCATCGAGATCGGCAGGACGCTGGGCTCGAAAGCGCTGACGGTGTGGATCGGCGACGGCTCGAATTTTCCCGGCCAGGTTAATTTCGCCAAGGCGTTCGAGCGTTATCTCGACGCGATGAAGGAGATTTATGCCGGACTGCCGGACGACTGGAAGCTGTTCACCGAGCACAAGATGTACGAGCCGGCCTTTTATTCGACCGTCGTGCAGGATTGGGGCACCAACTACATCATCGCCAAAGAGCTTGGCGACAAGGCGTTCTGCCTGGTCGACCTCGGCCATCACGCCCCCAACGTCAACATCGAGATGATCGTGTCGCGGCTGATCCAGTTCAAGAAGCTCGGCGGCTTCCATTTCAACGATTCGAAATATGGCGACGACGACCTCGACGCCGGCTCGATCGATCCCTACCGGCTGTTCCTGGTCTTCAACGAACTGGTCGATGCCGAGCTTTCCGGTGCCGAAGGGTTCGATCCGGCCCACATGCTCGACCAGAGCCACAACGTCACCGATCCGATCGAAAGCCTGATGCTGTCGGCGGTTGAAGTGCAGCGCGCCTATGCCCAGGCGCTGCTGGTCGATCGCAAGGCGCTCGAAGGCTTCCAGGACGCCAATGATGCGCTGATGGCAACGCAGACGCTGAAGATAGCCTATCGCACCGATGTCGAGCCGATCCTCGCCATGGCACGACTAAAGACCGGCGGCGCCATCGATCCGGTCGCCGCCTACCGCGCAGCCGGGTATCGGCCGAAAGTCGCAGCGGAACGGCCGGCGGTCGCGAGCGTCGGCGGTGGGATTGTTTGAAGGTGGCTGCGAAATGAAAAACCCGCCACGAAGGGCGGGTCGTTGGAGCCAATTAGCACCACAGCCAGATCAGTAGCATAGCTGCCGGCACAAAGCAAGAACAAAATTGCTGTAACGTGAAAATTCTGGGAGCCGCGATGAAGCGTGGCCTTGTTTCCAACGCTGCGGCGCTCAGAAGTAACGGCATGGATCCTAGGGTCTCCGCGACGTCGCTTCGCTCCTGCTCCGCCCTAGGATGACGAAGGCGTGAGCGCCTACAGCTAATCGCAGATGTTGGGGATTGGCCGGCTGATGGCAATGGCAAACGTTGCAGGCTGGCGGCTGCTGGCAAATCGCAAACTTTCGGGATTAGCCGATCCCTCCCTCCCTTCGTCATCCTAGGGCGGAGCAGGAGCGCAGCGACGTAGCGGAGACCCTAGGATCCATGCCGTAGCAGTCGCCGAAGATTGCAACGGCGGTTGCGAGGCGAACCGGCACAGGCGTGCGAACCCTCCCGATTCTTTCGATCTTCGCAGTAGACTCGATCTCCCCAAAGCGCGTTTCCTAGGCTCACCCCAAGCCACGGAGAACGGCCATGCACCGCCGAACCCTAATCGCCGTCAGCCTTTCCCTCACCCTGACCTTCGTGCCGTTCCTCGCCTTCGCCGCTTCGCCGCAGCCGGCGAAGGGCGAGCACGGCATGGTGGTGACCGCCCAGCATCTTGCGTCTGAAGTCGGCGTCGAGGTGCTGAAGAAGGGCGGCAATGCCGTCGATGCCGCGGTCGCCGTCGGCTATGCGCTGGCCGTGGTCTATCCGACCGCCGGCAATATCGGCGGTGGCGGCTTCATGACCATCCGCTTCAAGGACGGCCGCTCGACCTTCCTCGATTTCCGCGAGCGCGCGCCGCTCGCCGCAACCAAAACCATGTATCTCGACAAGGACGGCAAGCCGGTAAAGGGCGCCAGTCTCGACGGCTATCTGGCCGTCGGCGTGCCGGGTTCGGTCGCCGGCTTCGAGATGGCGCGGGAGAAATACGGCACGCTGACGCGGCAGGACTTGCTGGCGCCGGCCATCCGCTTTGCCAGGGAAGGCTTCGTACTGGAGCAGGGCGATGCGGCCTCGCTCCAGGGCGGCGCGGAGCGGTTGGCGAGGGACCCGGCGGCGGCGGCCGTTTTCCTCAAGCCGGACGGCAAGCCTTACACCGTCGGCGAGCGCCTCGTTCAGCCCGATCTCGCGGCTTCGCTTGCCGCCATTTCCGAACGCGGTGCGGATGCCTTCTACAAAGGCGCGATCGCCGACGCCATCGTCAAGGCGAGCGGCGAGAAGGGCGGCATTCTGGCCAAGGCGGATTTCGAAAACTACGCGGTGCGCGAGCTCAAGCCGGCGACCTGCAATTATCGCGGCTACGAGATCACGTCCTCGCCGCCGCCGAGCTCCGGCGGCGTCATCATCTGCGAGATCCTCAACGTGCTTGAGTTCTACCCGCTGTCCTATCTCGGCGCTGGTTCGGCCGAGACGGTTCACGTCATGGTCGAGGCGATGCGCCACGCCTATGTCGACCGGAATTCGGCGCTCGGCGATCCCGGCTTCGTCGACGATCCGGTCGCAAAACTGCTCGACAAGAATTACGCCAGGGAAATCCGCGAAAAGATCGATCCGTTCCGGGCCGGCGTGTCGCAGGAATTGATGCCGAAGGGCTTTGGCGAGAGCAACGAGACGACGCATTATTCGATCATCGACAATGACGGCAACGCCGTCGCGGTAACCTACACGCTGAACGGCTCTTTCGGCGCCGGCGTCGTCGCCGACGGCACCGGCATCCTGCTCAACAACGAGATGGACGACTTCACCCAGAAACCCGGCGTGCCCAATCTCTACGGCCTCGTCCAGGGCGAGGCGAATGCGATCGCGCCGAAAAAGACGCCGCTGTCGTCGATGAGCCCGACCATCCTCGCCAAAGACGGCAAGCCGTTCATGGTCATCGGCAGCCCTGGCGGTTCACGCATCATCACCATCACGCTGGAGGCGATCGTCAACGTCATCGATCACGGCATGAACATCCAGGAAGCGATCGACGCTCCGCGCATCCACCACCAATGGTTACCCGACACGGTCTATATCGAACCCTTCGGCCTGTCGCCGGATACCGAAAAGCTGCTTACCGGCATGGGCTACCGCCTCGATCTCGCCGAGGCGAATTGGGGCCAGGCGGCCGGCATCCTGGTCGGCGGCAAGAGTCTGGCGGAAATCGAGAAGGGCGGCGGCGCCCGCTACAACGGTGCCATCGACAGCCGCGCCGCATCCGGCGAGGCTATCGGGTATTAGACCATGGTCTCAAAAGGCGGAACCGGTTTTCGGATAAGGAAGATTCGCCTTGCTTCAGGTGACCAGCGCGATGGTCGACGCAATCAGCATCAACGCCGCGACGCCGACGAACAGGGCGTAGATGCGCGGCCGATCGAGCAGGAGCGCGTTGCCGGATATCCATGCCGCGGTGGCGCCGCCAAGCGCGAAAAAGAAGGTGCTGCGGCGCCCGAAGCTCAAGCCGGCGGCCATCAGGCCGCCGATGATCAGGGCGCCGAATACGATGATCACGGCTACCGCGTATTTTTCGAAATCGTTGCTGCCGGCGCTCGGGCCGATCGCGTTCAACCTCGACAGATCGTCCGGATCGAACGGGCTGGTCGACCCATATTCGTCTTGACCGACAGGCTCATGCATCATTCGTTCTCCGCAAACCGACAGCAAATCATCAAGCCTCGCCGAGCGCAACCGCTCGCCGAATGTGATCGGCACGGTGTTCAACACTTTCTGGCGGCGGCTTGCCAGAGATTTTTGGGTGCGTGCTTTGATCGCCCTGCTGCTCGGTCTGATCAAAGTGCTTTGCCCGAGCTTAATCTTCAAGCCGCCCTGGCCAAAGACCGCGTCGCCTGAACGGAAGCTCCAAGCACCGCCTGTGCGGTGTCGGCCTGTCTTTCATCGACATGCGCCAGCACCAGGATCACACCTTGTGCGGCATCCGGCTGGCCCGGCTGCTTGCCGATACGGGACAATGTCGCGCCGGCAACGCCGCCCAAGACTGCACCGACGAGGGCCGATGCCAGCCATCCCGCGCCGAGGGGATCGATGCCGGGCATATCAAAGGCGCCGAGGCCGGCCAACAAACCGGCTGCCGCGCCAAGGACGGCACCCGTACCTGGATCGCGCAAGACGGCGCCGATTTCATCATCGTAGGGTCCGATGACGCTGATCTCCTGGCGAGCAATTCCTGCTGCCTGAAGCGTTTCGACGGCACGGGCCGCCTGGTCATGGGAATCGAAAAGTCTGCTGATTGTTCGCATTGAAACTGCCTGTGAGGCCCCCCGGCCCTCGACGGTAAGGCGGGTCCCAGCTGAGCGCCGAGGAACCGCCTGACGCAAACGTCACCCGCCGCTCATTTCCGAGCGACGGGCGACGGCTGCCCGAGTTTTCACGTCACTCGATGACCTTGATGACCTTGCGCGTGCCTGGGTCGACGACAACGGTGCGGTTGTCAATGACGACATAACGATATTTGACGTTCGGGACCTCATGAAGCTCGACGGTGTCGGGGAGCGTCGAGCCGATGTTGAGCTCCACCCCAGGGATTTTCACCGAGGCCAGCGGCTGCTTTTTCACATACTCCCTGATGACGGTTTCCTGCTGCGGTTCGATGACAACGTCTTGCGCCGCAGCGGCGCCGACGCCTGCCAGCAGCAAAAGTCCCGCCGCCGCGGTGGAAAGATGCATTCTCATGGTCGTCTCCTTTGCGAACTCGGTCCGCTCTTCGCGCCAAGGCTCATTCGAACGGAAGCCAGCTGAAAACGTTCCGTCGACGGGGCTTCGGTCCCACCCGGCGGGGACCAATCGACGTGTTGCCGCAGGACCTAAGTCTGATCCTCGCGGGCAAAGGGTAGGTTTGTCGCGAAGCCCGGAACCGCCGCCGCTCAAACTCGTTGCTGGCTGCACGTTCCGGGAGGATTCTTTGGAAAATGTCGACGGTTGCTCGCACCGATCTTGGCTGTTTCCATTCCGATCGAACCCGGCATCTGCGCAGCCCTGTCCCTTCCTGCGCCGATAGGGTTCGCGCGTCACTTTTGTGGCGGGCGAACCCTCAATTGCAGCGTGCTTCTGACCAAAGTTGACCCTGAGGCGAGGAGAAGAGACGAGGAGAAGAGAAATGGCCGATGACAAGAGCAAGCGAGACTTCAGCGACCGCAACCGCGTGTCGGCGGATGAGTATTATGAAGTCGAATATTTCGCGCGGGAAAATGGTGTCTCGCCCAGCCAGGTGAGCAAGCTGATCAAAAGGACCGGTGGCGACCGGATGATCCTCTCGCAAGCGGTGAAAGCATTGCGCGAGCGCAAGTGAGACGGCGGCGGAGCCGGCGGTTGGAAAGGCACTGATCACGATCTGCCGAGAATTCCGGTCAGCTATCGACAACGTGCCCGGATGCCGCTGCTTCGGCCAAGCCAATGCCCCTTTATTTCTTCGATTCCGATGAAGACGGAATCGTCTATTCCGACGATTATGTGACGATTTCCCGCTGGTCAGGAAAGAAGCCCTTCGCACATTGGGCGAGATGGCCAGGGATGGCCTTCCTCACCGTAGGATCACAGTCAAGGTCCGGAACGACCATGACGGTCTGGTGCTTGAAGTGGCTTTGACCTTTGCCGTCGAAACGCGGCATTTCGACGAACGGATTTTCCAGATCAACATGCGCATGAGTTGACGGCCCGATCGTTGTCGTGCCGACCATGAGATTCTGGAGCAGCCGGCATCTTCCCCAAGGGAACATTAGAAGTCTCTAATTGTTATCTTAAGCAGCGGGAACCTCCCGGGTTTCTGCTGCAGATCGGGGTGCAACCCGGTCGGCCCGCGCCCTCCGCCAGAGGCGCGGGCTTCGTTTGTTTAGCCGATGCGCAACGCCATGCGGTGGCAGCATATTGGAAACCTGCGGGAGCATAAGTAGCAGAAGTCGCTACCGCGGCGCCCTGGCGCCCAGGCAACGGAGCCCGTCGTCCGACAGGGCGGCGGGCTTTTTGATGCGGGCCGGGTCATCGCGCAACCGGTGGAAATCCAATGCATGTCGTGCAAAAGTGTGAAGCGGTTTTGCGATAACGACATGCATCAAGACAAGAACCTTAAGCGCGTCGCATGAGGCCGGTCGAACGCGACGCGCTTTAGCTGGGAGAGATGGCCGGCGCTGCTTCGTGAGGCGTGGGGTAAGGTGCCTGATGCAGCGCCGGCCAAGCGGAAATCAGGTCCGCCGCAGCCAGATAGTAGCTGCGTTGGCGCGGCGGGTAATTGCGTGATCGCGGAAGCCACACCATTGCAGACCACTTGCCACGAGCCCGGCCTGTGCAGCGGCTGACCCGAAGCATTCATTCATTCTGACGATGCACCGGACGCCCGGACGGCGGAAATTGGACGCCGCGTTCGCTCTCGATTCAGCGGCCAGCGGTGTTCCCTGCAGATTTCGGACGAAAGGCCATTTCACCCTTGTTGCGCCTGGATTCTTATCAGATCGTGGCAAGGATTGCTTTCCCCGCCGCGTTTGCCGGCGTTCTGCTGTTTGCCCTTTTGCCGGAGCAGCTCCTGCAGGGTCTTGGCCTGGCTTTCACGTTTGGTCACGACAAGCTCAATCACGCCGCCGCCTTCGTCGTGCTGGCGGCTCTCGGAAGTCTCGGCTGGCCGGAACACAAGGCGAAGCTGATCGTCCTCCTCGTGCTCACGGGCGCGGCGATCGAGGGCCTTCAGGCCGTGCAGCTGATAGGGCGCCACCCGGATCTATTCGACTGGGTGGCCGACTGCGCCGGAATGGCCTTCGGGCTGACAATTGCAGGCTGGACAAAGCGGCTCGCCGGCGGATTGCCATAGCTCGAAAGCGCATAACGGAATCGGCGCGCCCGTGCTGCAATATGGGGAAAATGGCCGGCGTCACTTGGGGGGGCGCGTTGGGGTAAGTTGCCTGACGGACGCCGGCCAGGCGGAAAAATCAGGTCCGCCGCAAAGTAATGTAGCAGCAATGGCAAAGCGCGGCAGTAGCGTGATCGCGGAAGGTCCGCCTTCTCGCCTCCGATGCGGTGACCCGTTTTGGGTCAATAATTCTGGCACCTGAATTGCGCTGTAAGCAATGCCGGGGAACACTCCGGCGATCGTCCCCGAATATGGGGCCTCGCCGCTTCGCAAATGGAGCGGCGGGCCTTTTTGCCGGAAGTCGCCAAGCCTTCGCTGGCCCCATGGTTTCACGCCAGATAATTCTTGCAGATCATCGACAATCCGCTCGGCACGAGATCGTCATCCGGCCGACCGAGCAGCCGTAAACGCTGCCGAAGATTCGCCGACGGCCAAGCGGGGAGATCTCGGCATGGGCCGTCACGGACCGGGCGCCAATCGAAGCTTGCTCAGTGGTAGGAGCCGGGCCGGCCCCGATCATGAATCCCGAGGCTGAGCTCGCCAATCATGCTCTTGCTGGAACCCTAGAAGCTCACGCAGCTTGCGATTTGAGATTGGCCCCTCAAATTGCTCTATCGAGCGTGTAATCGGCGTGCCTGGTGCATGCTTCTTGAGAAACTCTGCCGTTGGCGCATCGGCAACGATATTGTCGTTGACGGCATTGAAGATTTGGAACCCCAAACCGTCCTTCTCGATGCAAAGATGCACGATCTGGCCCAGATCGCGCGCGTCCATATAGGTCCAGCCATCGCGCCGCCGTTTTGAAGCGTCCGCCAAAAACTCCGGAAAGCGGGCATAGTCTTGCGGCTCGACAACGCCACCTATTCGGAGCGCGTAAATGTCGTATCCGGTGCGGGAAGCGAAGGAGCGTGCGATCTTCTCGCCCAAGACCTTGGAAAGACCGTAGCTGTCGGTCGGGTCGGTATCGTAGTCCTCTTCCACCGGAAACGATGTGAAATCGCGTTCGCCTTCGGCAAAACACACGCCATAGACCGTCTCGCTGGACGCGGTGATGATCTTGCGGATGCCGAGCTTGGTGGCGGCCTCGATTACATTGTAGGTCGACAGCACATTGGCGGCGAACATGGCGTTGTCCGGTCGCAGGAATATTCTCGGGATGGCCGCGAAATGGACCATGGCGTCGACTGGGCCACGGCCTTTCCCGCCAAAATATTCGCCGAAACCGAAATGCAGCGTCAGTGCATTGTAGGTCTCGCCGGCATCGGCAAGGTTGGTGATGATGGTGTCGACGCCTGGCACATCAAGTGGCGTCAGGTCGAGGTTCAGGACCTGATGCCCACGCTTGAGCAGGTAAGGTATGACGTGACGGCCGATCTTGCCGCTGCCACCGGTGAAAATGATCCGCTTGCCCATGATTCCTCCAACGGACTTCTATCGGCGAGCGGAAATCTGGCCAAAAGGCATTTCCGCCCGGTCAAGAGCTATTCAGTCGCGCGCTATTCAAAGATGCCGTAGCCGGGCACGGCGTATTTGTGGACGCCATCCATGTCGAGATCGACGCCGATGCCGGGCACGTCGGGCACCACGATGTGGCCGTCTTCAACGATCGACCTGGCGCCGTCTGGCAGGCGCACATAACTGTCCCACACTTCCCGTTCTTCCAGGGCATGCCACTCCAGCACCAGGAAGTTCGGAACGCTCGCGCAGACATGGCACGTCGCCATTGTGCCGAGCGGCGTCGACACGAGATGCGGCGCGAACGGCACATAATACATCTCGGCGAGATTCGCGATCTTGCGGCTTTCCGCGAGGCCGCCGCATTTCGGCACGTCGGGCATGATGACGTCGGCGCCATAATTCTGGAACAACTCACGAAAACCCCAGCGCAGGTAGAGATTCTCGCCGACACAGATCGGGGTCTTGGTCCGCATGCGGATCTGCTTCAGTGCCTCAACATTTTCTGCCGGAATAGGTTCTTCCAGCCACAGAAGGTTGAACCGCTCCATCTCCCCTGCAATGCGGCTGGCGCTGAGCACGTCGTAGCGCGCGTGCAGGTCGATACAGAGATCGATGTCAGGGCCGATCGCCTCGCGCACCGCGGCCACGCGTTCCACCATGAAGCGCAGCTCCGCGCCGTTGATGGTGTGGTTTGCCGCGTCGAACTTTGCCGGATGGCGCAAATTGTCGATGTCGAATTTTAGCGCCGTAAAGCCCTCGTCCACCATGCGGCGCGCGCGCGCCGCGCATCCTTCCGGCGAACCGGTTTCTTCATCGCCGTCGCCGCAATCGGCATAGAGCCTGATCCGGTCGCGGAACTTGCCGCCGAACATGCGATAGAGCGGCTGGCCAGCAGCCTTCGCCGCTACATCCCACAGCGCCATCTCGAGCCCGGTCAGGGCAATGAGAAAGACGCCGGCCTGGGCGCCGGAGAACACATGGTCGCGGCGGATCTTGTCCCAGCAATATTCGACGTTGCGTGGATCCTGACCGATGAGCTCCGACTTGAGCTCCGAAATTAGGCCGACGATCGCGGCCGCGCCCGCATCGGGGTTCGCCTCGCCGTAACCGGAGATGCCGGCGTCCGTGTCGATACGGATCAGAGTCGCCTTGCCATGATAGGCGACGACCGCCGTCTTGATGTCCACGATCTTCATCGAACCCATCCTCCAATGATGGCGCCGCGCTTCAAACGTACCGTACAGGCAAATTGAACTTGTCAGATGAGCATACAAGATGAGAAGATGTGGCGTAAACCCCCTTTGAGCGATTACGCAGAAATGCGCTTTGAAAGCGCTGGAACCGTAGATTGCCGGGAATTCAGCCAGGCTAAAACCTACTTGTTAGACGAGCATATAAGCGTATAAATGAGCGGCAGCAAGGCGACAAGCACAGCCATGCATGCCGCAAACCGGAGGAACAGAATGCAACAGCGACAGCTAGGATCGTCGCCGGTCAAGGTGTCGGAGATCGGCCTGGGGACTTGGGGTATGTCCGGCGCGTTTTGGGGCGCGGCCGATGACGAGGAATCGATCCGGGTGATTCGCCGCGCCCTGGAGCTTGGCATTACGCTGATCGACACAGCCGAAGCCTATGGACATGGCCATGCCGAGGAGGTCGTCGGCAAGGCGCTGGCCGGCCGCCGGGACAAGGCGATCATCGCGACCAAGGTTGCGCCCAACCATCTCGAACCTGCAGCGATAGAGGCGGCGCTTGATGGCTCGCTGAAGCGGATGCAGACGGACTATGTCGACGTCTATTTTGTCCACTGGCCGAATTCGGATTTTCCCATCGGCCCTACCATGACGATGATGGAGAGGCTTCGGTCGTCAGGGCGGATCAAAGCGGTTGGCGTCTCGAATTTCAGCACAGCTGATATGGACAGCGCCCGCCAGCATGGCGTCATCGACGTGCTCCAGCCTCCTTACAACATGCTGTGGCGCGAGGTTGAGGGGCAAACTCTTCCCTATTGCCGCAAGCACAATATCGGCGTCATGCCTTACAGCGGTCTGGCCCAAGGGCTGCTCACGGGCTTGCTCTCGCCGGATACCAAATTCGTCGAGGGAGACGAGCGGCGCACCACCGTGCTGTTCCAACCGGGCACCTACGATCGCGCCGTCGGAGCCGTCGATGCCCTCAAGCCGATAGCGGCCAAATACGGCAAGACGCTGCCGCAGCTTGCGATCCAATGGCTCACCAGCAGGCCGGGTGTAAGTTCGCCCCTCGTCGGCGCGCGGACGGTCAGGGAGCTTGAGGAAAACGTCGAGAGTGTCGGTTGGAAGATTTCCGACGTGGACGTCGCGGCCATCGACAAACTCACCGCCCCCATCTGGGCGGAAATCAAGGACAAAGGCGACATGTTCGGATATCGCGCAAGGCAGCGTCAGGAACAGGAAGCCAGAAGAGCTTAGTTCGGTCGTGTCCTCCCGACACGCAGGCGGCGCGGTCAGCCACGACAGCTGGCCGCGCCTGTAGAACGTTGCTTAGCTCGCCATTTCCTTGTCGGGCATGGCGACGGCAGTGGTTGCCTTCAGGTGGCGGCGCATCGCCTCTTCGGCGCGTTTCGCGTCGCGTGCGACCAGCGCCTCGTAGATCGCTCTGTGCATTTCCGTGGCGGAAGGAAGAGCATGCGGCATCTGGTTGCTGATGCGTCTGCTCGCCGCTTGCCACCACCGTGACGAATACATGAAGCGGTCAAGGATTCTGTTCTGGGAAGCGCGGCAAATTTCCATATGGAAATCCAGGTCAAGCTTCAGGTAGGCGTCCGGATTATCCTCGCTGGCGGACATCGCCGCGAGCAGTGTGCCGAGACGTTCGAGGTTTTCCTTGGTCATGTGTTTGGCCGCGATGGCGGCGATGGCGGGTTCGATGATTATTCGCGTCGCGTGCGCTTCCGCCAGGAGTTCGCGGACCTGTTCGGGCGGCAGCCAGTCGATCAGCAATGGACTGAGATAATCCCATTCTTCGGCAGGACGCAGCACCACGCGTCGTCCCTGTGCGATCTCGATCATGTCGAGAGAAGCTAGGATCTTGAGCGCTTCCCGCGCGACCGCGCGCGAAACCCCGAACTCCTGAAGGATCTGCTGTTCCGACGGCCCCTGGCTGCCGGCGACGCCGCCGGTGGCGATGCGACGCGCGAGCACGCCCGCCACCTGCTTGGGCAAAGTTTGAAGCTTGACCTCCATGGAATCGACCATTAACATCCACTTGTCTGATAAGCTTATAGGCTGATGGTTGGATATGCAGTCAACTTATCTCATGAATGCTCACTAACCCATAACTCCGCCCGCGGGAAGGGACGTTGGACTCTCAACTTCAATATCCCAGCCCAAGACGTTCGAGATCAGGACCATTGCGCGTCGGCTGACCGCGCTCATCGCATTGTGTCCGGCCGTCTCGACGGCTCGCGACACACCGATTGCGTGGTTTGCGGGTCGCAGAGTCCGCCGGAAGGAAGGCAGGATGAAAGCAAAGGCTACCGCCGAAAGTCTCTGAGGCCATCGGCCTCGGCAGGGCAAGGCAGCATGTGGACGGGCGTGATCCGGGCTGTGTCGCGGCGGGAGGAGCAAAGCCACACTGCGGCTCAAGGGAAAACCTGGCCGTCGTCGCTCGACCCCAAAAAAGGGGCCGACCAATTACAAACAAGGAGGAAATTGTGATGTCCGGAAACCTATCGAGACGCAAATTCCTGGCCGCGAGTGCCGCGGTGACGGCCGGCTCGCTTGCTACGCCGTGGATCGCTAGAGCAGAGGCGAACGAGATCACCGCGCTGCTGATCACCGGCGGCCCGCTCTATCCCAAATACTGGGAGAAAATCGTCCAGGATTTCACCGCCAAGACTGGCATCAAGGTTCGCTACGATCTGCTGGAATTCACTCCGCTGACATCGAAAGTCGTCACACTCAGCGCCGCGAAATCGAGCCAGTACGACGTCTACAGCACGCACACCGCCCAGATCGATTCCTATTTCAACCATTTTGCGCCGCTGAACAGCTATTTCAGCGACTCCGAACTGGCTGACTTCTATCCGGTTGCGGTCAAATACCTACGCGATCCCAAGACCGGCAATCTGGCCGCTATCCCGCGCAACATGGATGCGCGCGTTCAATATTACCGCAGCGACATCTACCAGGAGAAAGGCCTGAAGCCGGCCGAAACCTGGAATGATCTGGTGGACGTCGGCCTGAAACTTACCGGCAATGGCCACTATGGGCTGGTCGTGCCGGGGCAGGGTGACCCCGCGCAGCGCACCTTCAGCGATCTCCTGTGGCAAGCCGGCGGGGACTGGGTCGATCAGGCCAACAAGCCAGCTTTCAATTCCGAAGCCGGCATCAAAGCCCTCACCTTCTACCGCGACCTCATCCAGAAGCACAAAATCGTGCCGCCGGACGCGGTCGGCTATCAGTGGAATGAAAATTCGACCGAATTCTCGTCCGGTACGGTCTACGCCAATTTCGACTGGCCAGGTGCCTTCGCAACCTTATCCAATCCGGAAACTTCGCGGGTCGTCAGCAAGTGGTCGACTGCACCCTACATCAGGGACAAGGCAGCGATTTCGTGCGCCATCTCCCATGCCATGGCTCTCAATGGACAATCAGGACGCAAGGAACCTGCCGTCGAATTCATCAGATATACGGTCGGTCCGGAGGCGCAGCGGCTGCAGTTCGATCAGTTCACCAACTTCCCCAGCAGTCAGGCGATCGCCAAGGAAGTGATTGCAGCGGCAAAAGGTCCCCAGGCCGTGTGGCTGCAGCAACTCGAGACGACGATAGCGAACGGCAAGGAATGGCCGAAGCTGGCTGGATTCTCGAAAGTCTGCACCTTGATGTTTTCGGCTATCGAACAGGCCCTGACCGACCAGGTCTCGCCGAGCGACTCGCTCAACCAGGCGGCGACTGAGGCGGAGGAGATCATGCGTCGGGCCGGAGCATACGACTGAGGATGCCGCCCGTCGCGCAGCACCAGGTCCCGGGGCGTCGGCGACGTTCGCCGCTGCCCTACACCTGGCAGAGGGGGTACCTCCTGGCCAGCCCCGCGCTCCTCGTCATGCTCGCCATCCTTATCTATCCGCTCGGATATTCTTTCATAATGAGTTTCTTTCGCTGGGATCTGAGCGGCTCAGCGCCATTCGCCGGAACTGGGAATTACACCGACGAACTCTTCGGCCGCCAGTTCAATCAGGCTCTGCGAAATCAGATCATCTTCAGCGTCGTTTCCATCACGGTGGAAGTGGTGGCTGGAATGGCGATCGCTGTGCTCGTCAACGGCAAATTGCGCGGAATGCGGCTCGCGCGCACCTTGCTGCTGGTGCCGCCGATGATCGCGCCCGCCGTCGTGGGGCTGAATTTCCGTTGGCTTTTCAACACCCAGTACGGGCTCGTGGACGCGCTACTGCGCATGTTCAACCTGCCCGACATCCCCTGGCTCAATCATCCGACCTGGGCTCTTGTCTCGGTGATTGTCGCCGATGTCTGGCAGAATACGCCGCTGATGGTGCTGCTCTTTCTTGCCGGTCTGCAATCCTTGCCGCAGGAGCCGCTCGAGGCCGCCACGGTGGACGGCGCCACGCCATGGCAGCGCTTCTGGCACATCGTGCTGCCACTGATGCGTCCGGTCATCATGATAGCGCTGATGCTTCGCATCATCGACACGTTCCGGACCTTCGACGTCGTATGGCTGATGACGCAGGGCGGGCCGGGAGGCGCCACAAACCTACTCACCGTCTATTCCTATCTGCTGGCGTTTCAGGCGGTGGATTTCGGACACGCGGCGGCGGTTTCCTACATCGCGCTGGGAATGTCGCTGTTCGTGCTCGGCCTCCTCTACGGGGTGCCGTGGCTGATTGCGAAACGGAGAGCGATATGACCGAAGCCGCGATCGTCAGCGCGCGTCCCAAGCCACGACGCCGTCGCCGCCGGTTCACGGCAGGCGCCGCCGGCCAATATCTAGCGCTGGTTCTGACCATCGCCTTCACCGTCTTTCCGCTGGCATGGCTGTTCCTGACCTCGATCCGCAGTTCAGCCGACATCTTCTCCGTCCCGGTCCACATCATCCCCGAGACCGCGACGATGACGCAGTACGTCTCCGTCTTCACCGAGTACGACACGATGGGTTATGTGTGGAACACCGTCATCGTCTCGGTCGCGACGGTCATCTTGGTCCATCTGCTGGCCATACCCTGCGCATACGCCCTGTCGCGCTTCAGGATGCCGGGCGTCATGCTGATTTTTGGCCTGCTTTTGATCATGCGCATGATTCCGGTCATCGCGCTCGCCATCCCGCTCTTCGCGGTGTTCGCCGCGCTCGGCCTGCTGGATACCATTTGGGCGCTGATCCTGAGCCATACGGCGGCTAAACTGCCCGTCGCCATCTGGCTGCTGCTGGGCTTCATCCAGGATGTGCCCAAAGAGATCGAGGAGGCTGCCCAGTCGGACGGCGCCGGCACGGTGCGCACCCTGGTCCAGATCGTGGCGCCGCTGATTGCGCCTGGCATCGGGGCCAGCGCGGTCATCACCTTCCTTTTCACCTGGAATGACCTGCTGCTCGCATTGACGCTGACTTCCAGCAAGGCCGCACAGACGCTGCCAGTCGGGCTGACCAACTTCGTCTCGCAGTTCGGCATCGACTGGGGAGCGATGTCGGCGGCGGGCGTCCTCATGGTCATCCCGACCTTGGCGTTTGTCTGGTTTGCTCAAGGCCTGTTGGTCAAGGGTCTCACGACCGGTGCAGTTCGCGGCTGAATTGAGATCATGAAAAACTTGATCGAAGGGAGGATGAAACGTGGAAGTAGGCCAGGCAGCGGCAATAAAGGACATTTCTCGGCCACCGAGGCAGCTGGTCGACGCACTTGCAGCGATCGGTTCAGCGACCTTGGCCAGCGAGCTTTATCACAAGATGGGTATTCGCGATCCGCACATCCGAGGGCCGCGGCCGCTAACGCCCGGCCGCACGGCGGCCGGGCCGGCTCTCACCCTCCAGTGCATGCCGAAGCGGGAGGATCTCTACAACGAGACTGAGTATGAGGAGCCCGAACGCCAACTTCACCGTCACGTACTGTACCCCACGCAGCCGGGCGACATGGTGGTCGTCGATGCGCGCGGCGACCTTGGCAGCGGTATCTTCGGTGAGATGATGTTGACCTATTTCGCCGGGCGTGGCGGGGCCGGCGTGGTTGTCGACGGGTGTATCCGAGATTCTGCCCAGGCGGCTGCCTTGGACATCGGCATCTGGGTGAGGGATGTCACGCCGAATTTCCACGCCCAGACCAACATCGTACCCTTTGCCGTTAACGTCCCCATTGCCTGCTCGAACGTACTCGTCATACCGGGAGACATCATCGTCGCCGACGATGATGGCGTCGTCGTGGTACCGGTAGCCCTTGCCCCAAAACTGGTTGAGCTCGCCGGCGAACATATCGAGTGGGAGGAATTTTCCCGCACGCGCTTGGCCGAGGGAGGCGACCTACGAAAATACTACCCGTTGAGCCCCGAAGGCGAGGCCGAATACCGCGCCTGGCGGCATGCTCAACGAAAATGAGTAGTGCCTGGACGGGAGGAAAATAGGTGTCTGCAATCCAGATAGAACAGCTCGGCAAGAGCTTTGGCGCCGTGGAAGTTCTGCGCGATGTGACGATCGAGATCGCCAGTGGCGAGTTTGTCGTCCTTGTCGGTCCCTCAGGCTGCGGCAAGTCAACCCTTCTGCGCATGATCGCCGGCTTGGAAGAACAGACGACGGGCGAGATCCGTATCGGCGGGCGGGTCGTCGACGAGATGCCGGCCAAATCGCGCGACATTGCGATGGTGTTCCAGAGCTACGCGCTTTATCCGCACATGAGTGTCGCGGACAATATGAGCTTTGCGCTTCGATTGGCGAAGGTCCCCAGAGAAGAGATTGTCGCGAGGGTGAAAGCGGCCGCTGAGATCCTCGGCCTGCAGGATCTGCTTGGCCGCATGCCACGCCAGCTGTCCGGCGGCCAGCGCCAGCGCGTCGCCATGGGCCGCGCGATCGTGCGTGATCCAGCCGCCTTCCTGTTTGACGAGCCGCTGAGCAACCTCGATGCCAAGCTGCGTGTCAAGATGCGCGCCGAAATCAAAAAGCTTCACCAGCGGCTGGGCCGAACGAGCATCTACGTCACTCACGATCAGACCGAAGCGATGACCCTTGCTGACCGTATCGTGGTGCTGAACCGCGGCCGGGTCGAGCAGATCGGCACACCTTCAGAGCTCTATGAGCAACCCGCCAACCTGTTCGTCGCCGGTTTTATCGGATCCCCGGAAATGAACCTGATCCCGGGCCGGATCGACAACGGCGCATTCGTCGCCGAGCAGGGTCTCCGCTTACCCTTACCGGAGGACGGCCGGATGGGGGACAGGGAAGAGGTGGTATACGGAATTCGTCCGCAGCACATTGCAATCGGCGGGAACCACGCTCGGGCGGAGGTTCAGGTGGTCGAGCCGACCGGCGAGGCCCAGGAACTTACCTTGAATGCAGGTGGCGTCGACCTCATGGCCGAGGTGCGGGATCAGCCCCCGTTCAGACCTGATCAGGAGATTGGCTTGGAGATCATGGTCTCCAAGGTGCATCTGTTCGATGCTCGAAGCGGCATCAGGATTGTTTAGGGGCGGGCACTGACGGGCTTCCGGCGAATCTCGGCATCGACGTTGGCCGGCATTGTCGAAGAGGTCGGTGAGGCGTCGAAGGTTTCCGACGCGTAGGCACCGAAAAGCACGCCGATCAGCGGCGTAGCTGATGACGGTGTGCTTGCTCCATTTTCCCCCCCCAAGTGTTTATTCTCACAAGAGAAATTCTAACGCGCACAAGCTTGGGTGCTTGACACAGGTCGCGACAACTGGATAAGTGGATACACAGATACGCTCTGATTGGACCAAGGACATGGCAGCAGACGCAATCGAGCCGCTGGGCATCACGACCGCCGAGGAGGAGGCTTATCGCCACATTCAGCGTGCCTTGAGGATGGGGCGCTACCGCGCCGGGGACCGGCTTATCCCGGAAGAGATCGCGACGGAAATCGGCATGAGCCGCATGCCGGTTCGCGAAGCATTCCGCCAGCTGGCCGCGGAAGGTCTTGTGGTCATTCGCCCGAACCGTGGCTGCATCGTCGCCGGCCTTACCCTCGATGAGATATACGAAACGTTTGAAATGCGCTCGGTGCTCGAAGGGCTGGCGGTGAGGCTTGCCATGCCGCACATCGATATCGAAGTGCTTGAAGAACTGGAACGCCAGCTCGACCGCATGGAGCGCGCCAGCCAGACCGGCAGCAGCGACTGGGTCGTGCGCCATCAGGCCTTCCATTTGCAGATTTGCCAATTGAGCAACCGACCCAAGCTGGTCCGGCAGATTGCCAGCCTGCACGTCGTGATCGAACCCTACCTGCGCATCTGGTTCGACTATGTCGACAAGCCCGCCAGCGCGCGCGCCGAGCACGAGATCCTGATTGAGGTGTTGCGGTCAGGTGATGCCGGCAAGGCAGAGATCGTCATGCGGGATCATATCGTCGAGACAGCGCCCCTTCTGGCCAACTTCGCAAGTCCCGGCCGCCGCTAGAAAACGCCATCTAACTCGTTGAAGCCGGAAGATAATCCGGCACGCCGAAAGGGAACTGCCATACCGGCAAAAAGAGGAGAATGACATGAAAATTAGCCGCATCGCAGCCATTGCGTCGGTCCTGTTCGGCCTGGTCCAGGCCGCCGTTGCACAAGAAACACCAAAGGCAATTACCATTGCCACCGAAGGAGCCTACGCGCCCTGGAATTTCACAACAGCCGACGGCAAATTGGACGGCTTCGAAGTCGATCTCGCCAATGATCTGTGCGGGCGAATGAAGATCGAGTGCAAGATCGTCGCACAGGACTGGGACGGCATGATCCCCGCGCTGACCGTTGGCAAGTTCGACGTGATCATGGCGAGCATGTTCATCACTGAAAAACGTCTGAAGATCATTGACTTTACCCAGCCATATGCGGTGGATCCCTCAGGTTTCGCGGTCGCAAAGGATAGCGAACTGGGCAAGGTCGGCATTTCCAACGAGCGGTTCAAGCTGGAGAATGAAGCCTCTGCGCAGGCGGCAATCGACAAGCTCAAGCCATTGCTGAAGGGAAAGATCATTGGAGTTCAGGCTGCAACGGCGAACCTGGAATTTGTGAAAAAATACTTCTCGGACGTCGCCGAGATTCGCGAATACAAGACCACCGAGCAACACGATCTCGATCTCGCTGCGGGTCGCATCGACGCGCTCTTCGCACAGCAGACAGCGCTGGCCGCCACGTTGGGCAAACCGGAGTTCAGCGACTATACGCTTGCCGGGCCGGGATTTGTCGGGGGGCTCTTCGGTCTTGGCTCCGGTGCCGGTATCCGCAAAGAGGACATCAAGCTGAAAGATATGCTCAACGGGGCCATCGACGCCGCGATCGCCGATGGCACGATCAAAACCCTGTCGCTTAAATGGCTCAAGAGCGACGTCACTCCAGTCAAGTAGGCGCTTGTCGGCGAACGGCCATTCCTGACCCGTTCCGGAGCTGAGCCGTTCGCCCTGCCGGGGGTATCGATGGTTGACGCATTCCGGCTGCTTGGTTTCCAGCACGGAGGTTGGGGGGCTGCTCTTCTCATGGCGGCCTCGGTTACAGTGCTTCTGTCTGTGCTGGGCTTTGCGCTTGGCGCTGTATTCGGTGGGCTGGCAGCGGCCGGCCGTCTCCGCAACTCCAAGGTATTGAGGTTCTTGGCCCTTGGCTATTGCACGGTTTTCCGAGGCGTGCCCGACCTTCTGACCATTTATCTGCTTTACTATGGAGGAAGTGTCGCCCTGACCTCGCTTGGTCATAGCCTGGGCGGGTCCGGATTCGTCGGCGTTCCGGCCTTTGCCACTGGAACCTTGGCCATCGCAATCATCTCGGGCGCCTATCAAGCCGAGGTCTATCGAGGGGCCTACCTCGCCATCGACCAAGGACAGCACGATGCCGCTTGCGCGCTTGGTCTCAACCGGCTGCAGCGGCTGCGACAGGTTATTTTTCCCCAGCTCCTGAGCTACGCGCTGCCAGGTCTCGGCAACGTGTGGCAGTTGGTTCTGAAGGACTCGTCGCTGATATCGGTAATCGGCCTCGTTGAACTGATGCGCCAGGCACAGATCGCTGCAGGTTCGACCCGTGAACCATTCATCTTCTACATTGCTGCAGCCTTGCTCTATCTGGCTATCGCTTCCGTCACGGGCCATGCCTTTTACCGTCTGGAACGAAAGGCGCCGTGGCGCGTCCGGTCGGCATGATAGATTTCAGTTTTTTCCTCGAAATCCTGCCGAAGCTCCTCGCCGGCCTGCCGCTTACGATAGAATTGGCCCTGACTTCCATTGTTGCCGGCTTCGTCCTTGCCGTCACATTGGCGCTTGCCCAGCAATCGGAATCGCCCTTCGTCGTTTTGCCGATCCGTGGCTTCGTTGCCGTGTTCAGGGGCACGCCCCTGCTGGTGCAGATTTTTCTGACATATTATGGCCTTGGTCAGTTCCGGCACCAACTGTCGGCAATTGGATTATGGGCCGTTTTCCGCGAACCCTACTGGTGCGCAATCATCGCGCTGACACTCAACACCACCGCCTATGGCAGTGAAATCCTCCGCGGCGCGATTCAATCGGTGCCGCGCGGCCTTGTCGAGGCGGCCCGGTCTGTCGGCCTGTCCACCTGTCTGACCTATCGGCATGTTATCCTGCCGCTGGCCTTTCGCCAGGCTCTGCCGAGTTACGGCAACGAAATCATCCTGATGATCAAGGGCACGTCTCTGGCCTCCATCGTGACCTTGATGGAGGTGACTGGAATTGCCCAGGGATTGATCTCCCAGACTTACCGCGCCTTTGAAGTCTTCATCTGCGCGGGCGCCATTTATCTCACTTTGAATTTCGCGATCATCCGTGCCTTGGCGGCACTCGAATACTGGATGTCGCGGCATCTGCGGCACCGCCCCTCGACGATGAGGGACGCCGCCTCTTGAGCACGATCAGAAGGGCATAGCATGCGAAATTTTGAGAAGCCAACGCGCTCGGTCGTCGTTTCACGCGAGGCCATGGCCGCCACCTCTCATCCGTCGGCGACCCTGACGGCGGTGGAGATCATGGCGACCGGCGGCAACGCCATGGATGCCGCCATCGCAGCCTGCGCAGTGCAATGTGTCGTCGAGCCAGCCTCGACCGGCATTGGAGGCGATTGCTTCGCTCTTCTGTCGCGAAACGGATCCGGCGAGGTCATCGCCTATAACGGATCGGGCAGGACACCCGCCGCCCTCACAATTGACTGGTTCCTCGAACGTGGCATGGCGGAGGTAGCCCGCAATTCTCCTGGCTCCGTCACCATCCCGGGAGCCATCGATGCCTGGACCAGGTTGCACGCTGATCATGGGCATATGCCCTTCGATCAAATCCTGGCCCCCGCTATACGTTTCGCCGAGGAAGGCTACGCCATTTCACCGCGGGTCCATCGTGACTGGGCGTTGGAAGAAGAACTTCTGGCCTCCGATGTGACCGCGAAACGGATTTTCCTGCCAAACGGCCGCGCGCCAGGCGTTGGCGAAGTGCATCGCCAGCCTGAGTTGGCTGCAACGCTGCGGCTGATCGCCGAGAAGGGACGAGAGGCCTTCTACACTGGCCCTGTGGCCGAAGACATGGTCGCCTATCTTCGTGGGCTCGGCGGATTGCACACACTCGAAGATTTCGTCTCGGCAACAGGCGAGTACGTGACCCCGATCAGCACGGCGTTTCGAGGCTGCGATGTGTTCGAATGTCCGCCGAATGGCCAGGGTGTGATCGCATTGCTGATTCTAAACATCCTCTCGCGCTTCGAAGCCCACGGCGACCCGCAATCCGCGGACCGGCTTCACCTGGAAATCGAAGCGACACGCCTCGCTTACGCCGCGCGTGACCTGCTCGTCGCCGATCCTGATGCGTCCGAGGTCCCGGTGGCCGACATGTTGTCGAATGCTTGGGCCGATCGTCTGGCGGGCATGATTGACCTAAAGCGCGCCCGCGCGGACCTGCCGGCGTTCGATATGCCGCTGCACAGCGACACGGTCTATATTTCCGTTGTCGACAAGGATCGCAATGCGGTCAGTTTCATCAACTCGGTCTTCGACAGCTTTGGCTCGGGCCTGGTCTCGCCACGCTCCGGTGTCGTCTTGCACAATCGCGGGCAAAGCTTTTCGCTTGACCCCAGGCACCCCAATGCAGTGGCGCCGAACAAGCGACCTCTGCATACCATCATACCCGGGATGCTTGCGAGAGGCGGCCGGGCAGAGATGCCTTTCGGCGTTATGGGTGGCTACTACCAGGCAATGGGCCACGCGCACCTGCTGACGAAGGTGCTCGACTTCGGGATGGATCTGCAGGAGGCGATCGATCTGCCGCGGGTCGCCCCTGTCAGCGGCACGATGAAGGTCCAGGCCGAACACGGGCTCGCTCGCGAAACCGTAGCTGAACTTAGCCGGCGCGGTTTCGAAATCATTCCTGCCACGGACCCGATCGGCGGTGCGCAGGCTATTCGCATCGATTGGGCAAACGGGACCCTGCTGGGCGGTTCTGAACCGCGCAAGGACGGCTGCGCCCTCGGTCTGTAGGGCGGTTGTGGCCAGAGCGGAATCCAAGATGCTGAAGGCGTTCTTCATCGCCATTTGGCCGGCGAGCAGGAGCCTCTGGCGCCATGGTCCAGATAATTCTTGCACGCCATCGACAATCCGCTCGGCGCGAGATTGTCACCCATGTCTTAGGTATAAACTGTTACCTATATCTCCGGGCCGTACAGGGAAAAAATGGTGCCCAGAGGCGGATTCGAACCACCGACACCCGGATTTTCAGTCCGCTGTCGGTGATTGATATTGTTCAGATTTTAGGCCGAATGTCGCGTTTGTGTCGCGTCAAGCCAAAACCGCCCGCTCGGCCTGAACTCGTTGCCCTGTTTAGCGCCCAAACGCGCGTGCCGTGGTGCCGACAGTCATTCAGATGGATGATGGTATGGTTCGGCACTCATAGTAAGCACTGATCCCCAGGCAATTTAGAGACTTTCTGAGGTCCATGTTCCCTATGGGCGCAAGCGGCGCGACGACGGAGGTGTTGGCGCAGGCGGCGGGGTCGGCGTCGTCGAGGCTCGCACGCCTGGAAGCCACGACGACCGACGTCGACCAACGGGCAACCGTGGGGCGCTCGATCGATCAGGAGATGGCACGGGCGACGAGCCAGTTCGACAGCGACAGGCGTGTCAACCAGCCGCAAGCGCAGGCGATCGAGAAGCAATTGCAAGTTCTCAAGTCAACCGGCAACGCTGTCGCGGCTCAACAGGCGGGACTGCACGCCATGGAAAGGCAGTCTTCCACCGCATCGCATCTCCTCCAAAGCTTTTTGCGGCGTCAGCAGGATGCCAGCGAGCGGGGTCAACTCGGCCAGGCGGATGCCAGAGTGTTTACGCTCGCCACACCGCCGGAGCGGGCGAGCTCGCTTCATCCGATCTTTCTGCTTCCTGTTCGGGAGATCCCTACATGATTATCGAGTTGTTCGGTCCGCCTGGTGCAGGCAAGACGACCCTTCTCCGCGCCCTTTGCCGTGAGCTGGCGAAACACGACATCCGTGTGAAGACAGTCAATGGCTATCGCCGGATTGATTTTGTGTCTGTCGGCAGCGAAGTCGATTCGGTCGAGGATGAAAGCCCGGAGACACGCCATGGTATCCAGCGTCTGGTGCACAAGCTCGCCACCGCGAGTCCGGTCTTGTTCTCGACCCCGCCGAGCGAGGGGGCCGCTGCGCGGCTTTTGGCATCGATCCCTCCAAAAAGCCGAATATGGGCGTTGCGTCTGAAGATCGACGTCGTTTTGCTCTTCGAAGCCTGGAATACGGCGAAGGCCTCAGAAGGGTACTTCATTTTCGAAGAGGGCATCGTTCAGGCGTTGTGTGCGCTCGTCCTGTTGGGACGAAATCCAAGTATCGACATGGTTCGTAATTGCCTGACGTTCCTGCCGCGACCGGATCTCCTCATTCAAGTCGACGCGCCCGGGGAAACGCTGCGCCACCGCCTCATTGAGCGGTATGCGCGGCAGCCGTACCTCGAGCGCCTTCTCGAAGTCGGAGTGGTCAGGGGCCTGAAGCAAGCGGATATCGCGAGGGAGATCGGCCAATGCCTGCAAGACAAATGGCCGCTGATGCGTGTCGACGGCCTCGACCCACGCAATTTCGAACAGGTCGTCGCGCGCATCGTGGGGCACGGATTGCCCGCGACGGCATGCGTCGGGCCAGACTAGAGGCGCGAGTTGCATGGTGCTCACGGTGAGATCGTTCGTTGGCATTCGCAGATTTCTGCGGGCGCAGCGGCGACCGTTCGGGAGCGTCCATGAGAACCGTGCACCCGCTCGTCGGGATTACCGAGCAAGCCACCAGACGGCTGGGTACGGTGCCCATTACTCCGACACGTACCGGTCCGGCTACTATGCAGCTCTGTGGTCGGGTATCGAAAAGCCTTTGGTCGAACGTATTCTCCTGCCTGTCGGCGGGCCGAACCGGAAATGCCTGGACTTCGCATGCGGCACAGGCCGCATAGCAAATATCGCAGCTCCATTTTTTGGTGAAGTCGTCGGCGTTGACATCTCCCAATCTATGCTGGCTAGCGCACGGGTTCCGAAGAACGTGAAATTGGTCCGCGCTGATCTTACGTTCTCTCCGCTTGCCGAAAGGTTCGACGTGGTCACGGCATTCAGATTCTTCCTCAATGCTGAAGATGAGCTCAGGAAGGATGCACTGTCGGCCATCAGCGCGCATTTGAACGAAGGTGGATTGCTAATCTCGAATATCCACATGAATGCGACCTCCCCAATAGGGCTGGTCTGCCGCATTCTGAACCGTTATGCAGGAGGGACAGTCCGCCACACTTTGAGCATTAAAGGATACGAGCAGACGCTCATTGCAAATGGCTTTATTGTCGAGCGGATAGTTGGGTACGGTTTTTTGCCGCGACCCGGGAAATTGCTGCCAAGACTGTGCGAAATATTGATGGTGCCGTTTGAAAGGATCTGCGCAAGTGCCAGGATTCCGGCGGAGCTTGCGCAGAATTTCCTGGTGGTTGCCAGAAAGCGGTAAAGCCGGCGGGCACATGAAATTTGAAACCGAGCATTTGCCATGAGGCTGGTCTTTGTTGAAGCTCATGTCGCGTGGAGTTGCCGACAGTCGCAGGAAACCCTTGAAACTCAACGGTAACAGTTCGCAACACGGCGCGACATGAAATGCCGTAAGTCGCCAAGCTGGCGACACCGCAAGCCATTGACTTTATATGAGGAAGTAGTGGTGCCCAGAGGCGGATTCGAACCACCGACACGCGGATTTTCAGTCCGCTGCTCTACCAACTGAGCTATCTGGGCCTGCTCCGGCGGGCGGCAATCTGCACACCGGGTTCATGAAAGCGCCGTCGGCACCCCTTGAAAGCGCGTGGGTTATAGCACGGGAATTCGGCCTGTCCAGCGCTTAGAGCATGATCCCGAAAAGTGGAATCCGGTTTTCGGAAAAGATCATGCTCAAACAAAAAGCATGATCCCGAAAAGTGGAATCCGGTTTTCGGAAAACATCATGCTCAGGCAAAACGCCAGAACCTGTTCCGTCCGACAGTGCCCGGATGGAACAAGTTCTGGACATTGAGTTCAGGCGGGAAGCGACAGGCAGTCGGCAAGGCCGATCATCGGTCACAATCGCGGCCGCGAAACCGTCCCGAGCTTGTGGAAAACCGCAGGCGGACGGCGCTATTTCTGGTCGTCGTCGTCGTCCTCGTCGTCGCGGCCCGGGATGACGTAGACGCCCTTCAGCCAGCGGTTGAGGTCGATGTCCTTGCAGCGCTTCGAGCAGAACGGGTAGGTTTCGCGCGCCGATGGCTTGCCGCATTCGGGGCAGGGCCGCTTGGGTCGCAGCGGCGTGACCTTGTCGTCCGGGCTCATATCCGCGCACCCGCCAGCCAGTTGACGTGCACCTTGAAGCCTTCGCCGCTCAGCAGCGCCACCGTCTCGTAGAGCGGCAGGCCGACGACGTTGGTGTAGGAGCCGACGAGCTTGACGACGAAGGCGCCGGCAAGCCCCTGGACGGCATAGCCGCCGGCCTTGCCGCGCCATTCTCCCGACGCGATATAGGCGTCGATCTCCTCGCGCGGCAGCCGCTTGAAGCGCACCCTGGTCTCGACCAGCCGCAAGCGCTGCTTGCCGCCCGGCGTGATCAGGCAGATGCCGGAATAGACCCGGTGCGAACGGCCGGACAGCAGCCCGAGGCAGTTGGCGGCATCGTCGAGCGTCTCGGCCTTGGGCAGGATGCGCCGCCCGACGGCAACCACCGTGTCGGCGGCCAGCACGAAGCTCGGCAGGTAGTCCGTCTCGGTTTTCAGCGAGACCAGCGCCTTCTCGGCCTTCTGCGTCGCTAGCCGCTTGGCCAGCGACCGCGGATGCTCCGCGCGCAGCGGCGTCTCGTCGACATCGGCCGGCAGCACGCGATCCGGCTCGATGCCGGCCTGCTGCAACAGCTCGATCCGGCGCGGCGAACCCGAGGCAAGCACGAGCTTCTGCAAAATGCCCATCGCGATCCCGGCCGGGTCCTTGAACTTACTTGAAGCGGTAGGTGATGCGGCCCTTGGTCAGGTCGTAGGGCGTCATCTCGACCAGGACCTTGTCGCCGGTCAAAACGCGGATGCGATTCTTGCGCATGCGGCCGGCCGTATGGGCGATGATTTCATGTTCGTTTTCGAGCTTGACCCTGAACATCGCGTTGGGCAGCAATTCCGTCACGACACCCGGAAACTCGAGGACTTCTTCCTTCGGCATTCGATACCTTTGCTTGGATGGGTACTTCCAGCGCCCCGGCCGGAAAGTTGCGCGGAACCTATATGATAAACGTCCGCTTGTGAACACGCTTAATCCGCAGCGTTTTCAGCCTCGTTGCCGAGAAAACGGCGGCCGATCCGCGCCTTCAGCCGCTCGCGCACGTCGCGATAGGCAGCCATGATCTGTTCGCGCGTGCCGCTGACGCCGGTCGGGTCGGGCATTGGCCAATATTCGACTTCGACGGCCAGCGAGCGGGTGAGTTCGAGCGCGGTGTGGTGGGCTTCCGGCGCCAGCGTCACGATCAGATCGAAATAATCGTCTTCGAGGTCGTCCATCGTTCTCGGGTGCCGTTCGCCGAGCGACAGCCCCTCTTCGGCCAGCACGGCATCGACGAACGGATCGCGTTCGCCGCCGCGCACCCCGGCCGAGGCGACGAAAGTGGTAGGCGGGAGCACCTTGCGCGCCAGCAATTCGGCCATCGGCGAGCGCACGGCGTTCATGCCGCAAACAAACAGGATAGAGCGGGGCAGGATCGAGCGGGGCAGCGGGGCGGCCAGTTTAACCTCGCCAGTGCAGCACGCAAACCAGCGTGAACAGCCGGCGCGCCGTGTCGAAATCGATGTCGATCTTGCCGGCAAGCCGGTCCATCAGCGTCTGCGAGCCTTCATTGTGCAGGCCGCGCCGGCCCATGTCGATCGCCTCAATATGGCTGGGCGTCGCGGTGCGGATGGCGTCGTAATAGCTTTCACAGATCATGTAGTAATCCTTGACGATGCGCCTAAGCGGCGTCAGCGACAGGATATGGGTGACCACGGCTGCGCCGTCCTCGCGCGCCACCGCGAACACCAGCCGGGATTCGGCCAGCGACAGTTTCAGTCGGTATGGCCCGGCACCGTCGTCATTGACCGGCTGGAAACGGTTCTCCTCGATCAGGTCGAAGATCGCCACCGCCCGCTCATGCTCGACATCGGGCGTCGATCGGCCGATCGTCTCGTCGAGCTCGACATCGATCAGCCTGGCGCGGGTTTCGTCGTAGTCGGACATTTCTACATGTTCAGCCGGATGGCGACGGAGCGTCCATGCGCATCGAGTCCTTCCGCCTTGGCCAGCGTGATCGCCGCCGGCGCCAGCGCCCGCAACTGTTCCGGCCCGAGCTTCAGGATCGAGGTACGCTTGACGAAATCGAGCACCGAAAGCCCGGACGAAAAGCGCGCCGAGCGCGCCGTCGGCAGCACGTGGTTGGAGCCGGCGACATAGTCGCCGATGGCCTCCGGCGTATGACGGCCGAGAAACACCGCACCGGCATTGCGCATCCGCGCCAGGAAAGGCTCTGGGTCGTCGATGGCAAGCTCGACATGTTCGGCCGCGATGCGGTCGACCAGCGGCAGTGCTGCCTCGATCGTCGGCACCAGGACTATGGCGCCGAAATCGCGCCAGCTCGCCGCCGCCGTTTCTCCGCGCGGCAGGTTCTGCAACTGGCGTTCGACCGCCTGTTCGACCGCCGCGCCAAAGGCACGGTCGTTGGTGATCAGGATCGACTGCGACGACACGTCGTGCTCGGCCTGGGCGAGCAGGTCGGCTGCGATCCAGTCGGGGTCGTTGCTGCCATCGGCGACGACCAGCACTTCCGAAGGCCCGGCGATCATGTCGATGCCGACCGTGCCGAACACCTGGCGCTTGGCCGCCGCGACATAGGCATTGCCGGGGCCGACGATCTTGGCGACCGGCTTTATCGTCTCGGTGCCATAGGCAAGGGCTGCGATCGCCTGGGCGCCGCCGACGCGGTAGATTTCGGAAACGCCGGCAAGGTCGGCCGCGACCAGCACCAGCGGCGGCACGTCGCCGCCGGAGGCTGGCACCACCATGGCAATGCGCTCGACGCCGGCGACCTTGGCCGGCACGGCGTTCATCAGCACCGAGCTCGGATAGCTCGCCGTGCCGCCCGGCACATAGAGCCCGACGGCCTCGATCGCCGTCCAGCGCGAGCCGAGCTCGACGCCGGCTGCATCGGTATAGCGATCGTCTTTAGGCAGCTGCCGCTGGTGATGGGAGCGGATGCGGTCGCGCGCGAATTTCAGCGCCTCGATCGTCCGCGGATCGGCTGCTTCGTAAGCCTTGGCGACGTCATCCCCGGAGACGGCAATCCCGAGCCTTGTCAGGTCGCCGCCGCCGAATTTCTGCGTGTAGGCGACGAGCGCCGCGTCGCCCTCGGCGCGCACCTTGGCGATGATCTCGCGCACCACGGCGTCGACGTCGGCCGAGACTTCCCGCTTCGTCAGCAGGAACGCGGCAAAGCGCTGCTCGAAATCGGCGTCGGACTGGCGAAGCGTGATGGCCATCGGCTCAGACTCTGTGGACCGGGCGCGACGTCGCTTCCCAGGCGCCGCCGACATCGGCAAGCCGCGCCTCGATGCATTCGACATCGAGCATGATGGCGCCGCCTCCCGCAAAGATCAGCTCGACGATGCCGGCCGGCTTGTCTAGCGCGACGAAGCTGATCGCCAGCAGCGACAGCACTTCCTCGGGCTTGTCGCGGGCAATACCGCTGGTCTTGGCGGCGAGCACCCGGTCGAAATGCAGTACGGCTTGCCGCCGCTCATTGTGCTGGCGCAAGAAGCCGGATTTCGCCTCCCAGACGAAGCGGTTCATGGTCAGCACGAAGCGCTTTACCGAAGGCAGGTATTCGAGATCGCTGACCTTCATGACGGCATCCTGGACATGCGCCGAGATGATGCTCAGATCCTGATCGTCGAGCGCGACAAGCTTAAGGCCATTCATGCGGAATTCGCACCTGCGAAGGTTTACATTTGGCCTTCTGTTAGGCGGTCTTGGCGATCCGCGCAACCGGACCGCAAGCCTTGCGGAAAGGCTTTAGCCCGAAATGCGCTCGATCTCCGCGCCGCAGCCGGACAGCTTTTCTTCCAGCCGCTCGAAGCCGCGGTCGAGATGATAGACGCGGTTAACCGTGGTCTCGCCTTCTGCCGCAAGGCCGGCGATGACCAGCGACACCGAGGCGCGAAGGTCGGTTGCCATGACAGGCGCGCCCTTCAGCTTCGCCACGCCGTCGACGATCGCCGTCTGGCCGGACAGCGTGATGTGGGCGCCGAGCCGGGCGAGCTCCTGGACGTGCATGAAGCGGTTTTCGAAGATCGTCTCGGTGATGCGCGACTTACCCTTGGCCATCGTCATCAGGCCCATGAACTGCGCCTGCAGATCGGTCGGGAACGCCGGGAACGGCGCCGTCGTCACGTCGACCGGCGAAATGCCGGCGCCGTTGCGCCTGACGCGGATGCCGGAATTGGTCTGCGTGATCTCAGCACCGGTCTGCGAAATGATGTCCAGCGCCGTCTGCAACAAGTCGGGCCGCGCGCCTTCCAGCACGACGTCGCCGCCGGTCATCGCCACCGCCATCGCATAGGTGCCGGTCTCGATACGGTCGGGGATCACCCTGACGCGGGCGCCCGACAGCGCCTCGACGCCGTCGATGGTGATGGTCGCGGTGCCAGCGCCGGAGATCTTCGCACCCATGGCGTTGAGGCAGTCGGCAAGGTTGACGATCTCGGGCTCGCGGGCTGCGTTTTCGAGCACCGTCTCGCCTTTGGCCAGCGAGGCCGCCATCATCAGCACATGGGTGGCGCCGACCGAGACTTTCGGGAACACGTAGCGGTTGCCGACCAGCCGGCCGTTCCTGGTCTTGGCGATGACATAGCCGGTGTCGACGTCGATATCGGCGCCCAGCGCCTGCAGGCCTTCCAGGAAGAGGTCGACCGGCCGCGTGCCGATGGCGCAGCCGCCGGGCAGCGACACCTTGGCCTCGCCCATGCGGGCCAGCAGAGGGCCGATCACCCAGAACGACGCCCGCATCTTCGACACCAGCTCGTAAGGCGCCGTCGTGTCGACGATGTTGCGGGCGGAGAAATTGATGGTGCGCGAATAGCCCTCATGCTGCTTTTCGCGGCGGCCATTGACCGAATAGTCGACGCCGTGATTGCCGAGGATGCGGATCAGCTGCTCGACGTCGGCCAGATGCGGCACGTTTTCCAGCGTCAGCGTGTCGTCGGTCAAAAGCGCGGCGATCATCAGCGGCAGCGCGGCGTTTTTCGCGCCCGAGATCGGGATGGTTCCGGCAAGCTTGTTGCCGCCGACAATTCTGATGCGATCCATGAAGAGCGTCCCCTCGGCCGAAAAGCCGGTTTAAATCGGTTGAGTCAGTTGCGGCCCATCTAGACCATTGGCCGGCTTGGTTCAAGAAACAGGCTATTTCCCCGCGTTGGCCCACGATACCTTGGCCAAAATACCGGCGACCAACATAGCCGATTCGCGTTAATCCTTCTGCTTTGCCGCCTGCAGCCCGTCCGGCCGCTGGTCGGCCCCGCCGGTTCGCCGTGAGCGCGATTGCGCCTTACGCTTCTGCAGATTGGCACGCAACTGCTCGGCCAGCCGGTCCTTGCGGCCAGCCTTTTTTGGTGGACCATCCTTGTTCGGAGAAATTCTCTTATCGTTCATCGTCCCGTCCCCGGCCGGCGACCCGCCGGTGCGCATCAAGGGATAGCCAACATTGTGGCATGGCCATGTCCGGAACAATCGCCTGGTGCGGCCTTTCAACCCGTCTTTGTCTTGGCCTTGCGCTTGCCGGTTCGATATGGCAGAAGCCCCGCCATCGGCGGCTGCGGTAGCTCAGTGGTAGAGCACTCCCTTGGTAAGGGAGAGGTCGAGAGTTCAATCCTCTCTCGCAGCACCAGATCGTTTTCGCTAGCGCACCTTCCAAGGCCGCTTGACCTGCTCGATGATGATTGTGCACGGTTGGCGAGGTTGCCGAAAAATAGGCGCCCCGCGACCTGCCGAGTGCCACGCGCGCAGGCTTGTCAAAAATGATGGTCTTGCACGCTCACCTCCCGAGTCTCGAACGCGACTCAATCCTCTGTGATGTGATAGCTTACCGCCATGTCGGATCATATTTTGCCTGGCCAGAAGCAGCCCAAGCTGATCGTCGTCGTGGCGTTCGATCGTGGCGAGGACGGCGAACTGTTTCCCACCTTTGGTCCGGCCGATCAGCAAAGCGAGGAACGCGCCATCCGCACCGCTAAGACGCTCGCAGGGAAGCACGTTGGCGTAATCGCATGGAGCCGTGACGCGAACCCGGCGCTTGGTGACTACGGCCCGCCGACCGTGCTATTCACCAGCGGTGACGTGCCGGATATGGAGTAAATTCAGTCGGGGTCTATCTCACGGTGCTCGATGGGACGTGCTTTACAAGGATGATGAGCCTTTTTGCCCGATTCATCCTCGCCCTTCCAGTCTGCTTGATCTGTCTGCCTTTCGTATCCAAAGCGGCTCCAGGCTCCACAGCATCCCGCGATGTGGAGGAGGCCGAGGCGTGCAGTCCTCTAAACAAAGCCAACGAAAGAGTATTAAGGACGCCCGCCATTCAGGTTACGGACCACTTAGTTAGGTATGGTGACCAACCTGGGTTTCTGCATCAAGAAGAGATCTACATAGGCGACATGGTTTACTCACGACGCCAGCCTTTTGGGCGCTGGATCGCGACGGCACGTCCTCCGGGCAGCGACTTGAATCCGGACGGGACGCCGATAAACCGAACTTGCAGCCGCGTCGGTGAAGAGAAGTTGGACGGCATAAATACCGTGGTCATCAGATATGATAAAATGATCAACGACCAACACCAGTCGTACCGCTGCACCACTTGGCTTGAAACTCCAAAATACAGACCCCTAAAGATGGTGTGTAAAGGACCCTTTGAGTGGACAAGATATTGGTTCTACCGGACCGACATTAAGCCGCCGATGCCACCACCGAAGTGAGCGCCTCTCGCCGTTTCACCTCTCAAGTTCCGTCCATGCCGCATCATCGCATCCGCGATGACCTCGCGGTGGCGTGTATAGATGCCGGGGCTCGACACAATTGATGCAGGCGTGCCGAAGACGCACGGTTGATCGTTCCAAGCGATTGTGGCGGGACGGTCCATGTGCCAATTAATTGCGGTACACTGACGTGCCCGATTTGGAGAGCCTCATTTGAAGTGCGCTGGCAAATTGATCGTCGCAACAGCATTGCTGATTGCTGGCTGTCAAAGCGATGGTAGAGCCCAATTTGAAGCAAGCAGAGCGAAACTGCAGAGTCCGGAACAGAGGCGCGCTGCAATTCAGCACTGCCTCAAAGGCGTAACATCGAAAAAGAGATGGGTTCGAGGACGACCTCGTCCCGGAGGCGTGAAGTGGTGCACCGACTTTGTCAATGCTTGGGCCACCGGCCGCTGGACCTATGACGACTATCGCAACGGAACTCCGAAGACCGGCTATGACTACAGAAGAGACAAGATCGTGAAACTTCCCGCCCCATGAGGGCCTGGACCGTCGTTGTCAGGCCTCGCTTGAAATATGAGCCCCGAGCGGGAAATGGACGGCTATGCAGGTCAGGCGAACCCAATCCGATGGCGTTGGGGTTAAAACCCAACACCCTGAACGACCCGAGTTCGACCCAGGGCAGACATTCACAGCTCGTTGACTGACTGTCTGCAACAGCTGGAGAGCGGAAGTGCCACCCCGGGAAATGTCGCCTCAGTCGAGGCTGGCCGGCGACGAGAACGGCTGCTTGGCGTCGACCACGAAGATGGCCAGCTCATCGAGATCGGTTGTGCCGGCGTTGAACACCTCCATCGGCGTGTTGGCCCCGTGTCCGATCATGGCTGTGCCAGCTTCAGCATAGGTCACTCCGTGGGGCGTTCTCTGGCCGACCTTGCCGGCCAGCACATAGAAGGCCTCTGGTCCCGGATGCGTATGGATCTTCGTCTTGACGCCGGGCGCTCCACCGGCGCGGTTGACGCGCAGCAAATACTCGCTTGCGCTGATCGGAGGGATCGGTCCGATCTCGATGACCTTGGTTCCGCCGGTCGTAGAGCCATCCTTCGGTCCAAGCGTGAACAGCCAGACCTTGCCTGCGATCTCCGCCGCAAGCGAGGTCGGGCCCGCCGCGCTTTGGGCCTGCGCCAGCGTTGGCAGATTATCCAGCCGCCAGTACAACGGTCCGGAGGGCAGTTCCGTCACCTTTTTCTCAACCACCGGCTCGACGGCGAATTTGCTGTCTGCGGGCATTGAGACTGACGTCATCAGCCCGAAAGCACACACCGAGAATATAAGCAGGCCAATACGGCGGGCGCTGAGGGAATGCGGCTTCATGGTTGGTCCTCCCTTTCATGGTCGTCCCCTCGACCCCATATTAGCTATAGCATATGTACCGCCTTACGGCACGGACCAACTTCACCCTAGAGCGCCTGCCGCCAAAGAAGACTGTTCATGATGCCAAAGCGTCTAGGGAGAGTTTTCAAGTATTGGAACTAGGTCGTCGCGGTGGCATTGGCTGCGATGACGAGTGCCAGCAGCGAAACGCGTGGCTCCTCCGCGTCGTCAAATGGGTAGCCGACGGCCCCGTTTAGGGTTCGAAGCAGTCTTGCCCCCAGGCTACTGTGTCTGACGTGAGTCCAACGGTCCAGCCGTCCAAGATCGGCCCGCGCATGGCAGCCAGAGCCGTTCAGGCGGGCGCTCGAAAATGTCTGAGGTGCCAAGGTCGGCGCACAGCTCCGCTCGCATGCGCCATGATGCGTGCGGGGAAAGGCTTCTGGTCTGCCCCTGCTGCAGGCGGCTTAGCAAAGCTTGCAGCCGGGAACAACCACTCAACGACTCGCGTTTCTTGCCAGGGCCCGCTTCTTTTGCAACAGGGCGGCGGGCGTCGAAGGCTCGCAAATGTCGCGCCGGCGTTTCAATAGCACTCGCCTCAGCCCTCACGATTTGGCTATTTGTGAACGCGTGTTTGATCAGGTTTGCGCAGATGAACACATTGACCTTTTAAGCCTGGATGCCGAAGCCTTAGCGGTGATGATTGTCGCAATCTTCCGAAACTTGACTACCAATGAGCGCGAACTGCTGGAGGAAGTTAGGTCTCTTCGTCGCTCAAAAGGCAGAGAGAAGGCGCACTAGCTTTGCGGCGTTCCGAGGTGAATTGGTCTAATCCCGCTTTGGCACAGCCGTTTGGCATCTGAATTGCCCATTGAGAATCGCCAGAGTGTAGCCACCGAGCTTGCGAAGGGGATGGAAATGGGCTTAGCCAAAGACTTATCGGATGTCGCGCTCACATTCGAATGTCCGGATTGCTCGCATCCGGCGGTAAGAAAGGGCTCTGCACTCAGAACAATCGCGCACTTCAAATGCGACGGGTGCAACGCAAAGGTGCGGATCACCTATCCGCAGAAGCTAGCGATTTTTGAAAAGCACAGGCTATTGGCCGCAGGCGACCGCCGCCAGCGAGGCCAGGAACACTACGGTGCCCGCAACATCGATCGGGCCGATGCGGCCGAAGTGGCTTCGCGACCTCTGCCGCGTGCAGCGACGCGTGCTTAAGCCTTCCTCATCCGCGCGGCCTTCGCCCTTTTTACGCATGTTGACCGTGAGAATGCCGTCCATCGGAATAATTCGGGCGAAGGGCTCGTTTGTTCCTTAGACGATGCTAAAATATAGCAAAGTGTCCGAATGTCACTTCATGAAGCCCGCCAGACAGGCTGCGGCTTGCTCTGGCCTAACCTCGAAGGGAACCAGGGATGAAAACGGCTGTTTCAACCTCTTTGACAAGACGAAGTGTTGTTGCCGCGCTGGCGCTGGCCGCCGCGTCGACGGCGGTATTGCCCGCCGACAACGCACTCGCCCAGGCCAAGAAAACCACAGCTGAAAAAAGTCTGTATGAGCGGCTGGGGGGCGTGTTCGCCATCGCAGCGGTGATCGATCATTTTAGCGACGCCGTCGTGAAGAACCCGATCGTCGGCAAGAAGTCGAAGAACCCACAATTGCGCAAATGGCACACCAAGAACCTTGAAAGGTTGCCCGGCCTCAAGTTCATGCGCACGCTGTGGGTCTGCGACGTTTCTGGTGGGCCCTTCAAGTTCGTCGCCACCAAGCCCGGCACGACGCCGCTCGGCCTCGAGGAGGCGCATCGCGACCTGCGGATTTCCCCGGCGGAATTCGATGAGGTCGCAGCGGAACTCGGGCGAACCCTGGATCATTTCAAAATTCCGAAGCCTGAGAAAACCGAAGTCTTGGAAGCTTTCGCCGCCCACAAAGACGAGGTCACCGCCGGCTACGTCAAGCAGGGCTGAAGCGCTTATATCGTGCGGGCGGATGCATTCGCATGGCGCCAGCGTCGCCTTGAATGCAGCGCGGCCCTGACCTCGAGGTCAGGGACATCGTCGACCCACCTCTACGAACCTTGCAGCTCAAGGTGAGAACGCGGAATTTTCGACAGACGCCGGGGAAGGTTCGGCCTGGACCTCCTCCGTCACGACTTCGAAGCGGGTAAGCCGCGAACAACCGAAACTGGTTGAGATAGCGACGTCGGTCGCGTCGCGCCCGGTTGCCATCAATATCCGCCCGATGCGCGGGCGGTTGTGGCGAGGATCGAATGTGAACCAGGTGCCGGCGAGATAGGCCTGGAACCAGGCGCTGAAATCCATCGGATACGGCGCCGGCGGTACCCCGATGTCACCGAGATAGCCGGTGCAGTACCGCGCGGGAATATTCATGCAACGGCATAGCGCGATCGCCAAATGGGTAAAGTCACGACAAACGCCGGCCTGGTCGGTGAAGCTGTCGTGAGCCGTCCGCAGCGGGTCGGCTTTCTGGTAATCGAAGACGATGTGATTGTGAACGAAATCGCAGATCGCCTGGACACGCGCCCATCCAGGCGCGGTATTGCCGAATTTCGCCCAGGCAAAATCGCCAAGACGATCGGTATCGCAGTAGCGGCTGCCGAGAAGAAAGACGAGCACCTCGTCCGGCAGGTCCTTGATCTTGTGCTGCACAGCCTGCTCGGCGACCGCATCGGGCTCGCCGCTATCGTAGATATCGAAGGTGGTTGAGATCGTCGTCAGGCCCGAGGGCGCCTCGATCCTCGTGCAGGCGTTGCCGAAACCGTCGACGTAGCCGCGTGCTTCGACGGGACGATCGAAATCGATGACCTGTTCCGTCAACAGATCGACCCGGCGCGATGGATGGATCTCGAGCGCCAACAGCATCGGCGTTGGCCGCGGACATTCGTAGGTGAGGGTGTAACCTGCGCGGATCCGCATCGGCGCTCCGATTGTTGTCATTCAGCAACCGGGCAAACTCCGCGTCGGCCAAACAGTTCCGGGAAAACATCAGCGGATGCCAATTTTCCTACGCACCGATCTCCTTCGCCACTTTCACCTCGACGGTCATTGCAAGAAAGCTCGACGCGCTTCCCGAATAACTCCCGGAAAGCGGAATGGCTTGACGAGGATGCCGGGCCACGGCCACCCTGATCAAATCCCGATTGCCGACAATGCCATTGGTGGGGTCGAACTCGACCCAGCCGGCACCCGGCAGGTAGACCTGGCACCAGGCATGCGTCGACCCGCCGCCAAGAACCGTCGCGCTGTCGCGGCTCGGCACATAGACGTAACCAGTCACAAAACGGGCGGCAAAGCCGAGCGAACGAACCGCCTCCATCATGAACAGCGCAAAGTCCCGGCATGTGCCGCGACGCAGGTGCAACGTCATCAGCGGCGGCTGCGTCCCTGGCTCGCTTCGACGGGAATACACAAAGCTCTCGTGGATGGCATAGCAAAGCGTCATCAACAGATTGCCGGTCCCGGTGTGCCCTGCGGCACTGAGGAACTGTCGTGCCCACTTGCCAACCTCGTCACTGTCATCCTCGTATTGACGTTCCATCGTCTGGGAGAGATCTGCGGCTTCGTCGGGATCGTAGGAAAACGGATAGTGAAGCGCAGCTTCGTCGATACGGAAATCGGGCGCATGCTGCGGCGTGTGGTCCAGCCGAATGTCTGTCGCAAAGCGCAGTTCTTTCGCGGGGTTCTCGAAATCGATCACCGCCACGCAGTTTCCGAAAACGTCATGGATCCAGCGAACCTCTTTCGGCTCGGGATCGACAGACAAGGCGTGGTCCAGGAGTCTTTGATCGAAGCTGTCGCGCGGTCTGAACATCAGCCGATGCTCGCCGAACCTCACCGGCCGGCTATAGCGATAGACCGTCGTATGCTGGACTGAGAAGATCGGCATCAGTTTTGGTCGACAAGTTTACCTGCGATGTTGGCGCAATCATATAATCTTTTCCACGCTCATTCGATGGTTCCTACTCGGAACCTGCGCGAACTGTTTCCGCTCTGAGCGACCCTTCCGGCAGCGGCCGCATGAGTTCAGCCTCGGACTTCGTCAGATGGATCCATGCCGCCCAGTCCGATGGCCGCAGCACAACCACTTGGCGGTTGTGATATGGCGCCACGTCCGGCCCCGGATCGGTCGTCAGCATCGTGAACGTCGGCGGCTTGTTGCCGAAACCCTCGCGCCAAAGCCCGGCAATCGCCATGAACGAATGGCCATTCAGCGTGAACTTGTGCTTGGCTTTTGGATATTTCGTTCCCGTGAACTCGAAGAAAGCCGACGCCGGGACGAGGCAGCGTTTGCTGTTGCCGAATTGTCGACCCTCCGAGCGAAAGTTGAATACAGGTCCGCCTTTTGGTCCGGCCGGAGGAAAGCCGAACGTCATCGACGCCAGTTCGATTGTGTCGCCGGCCCCGCGCATTACAGGCGCAGGGTCGTTGATGTGGATGTCGTCTGCCTGCGGCAGATCCAGTTCGGTTTGATGGCTGGGAATATTGAGCGCCAGCGAAGCCATCATCCGGCAATACTCGGCCCAGGCGACATGCTGTTCGTAGTCATTGCACATGGAAGGCTCCGCACGCTCGATCGAGATCAGTTTCAATATAGCGTTGTCGGTTTGTGCCGATTGCTGGCGGATTTGCCCTATTTGGGCCGGCGTGCGGCAGCGATGGCCTGCAACAGATTGATGCTGTTCATGTCGGGGTCGCTGGATGCGGCAACGGCAAGTGCGGCGGCCTCGGCTATTTTCGCGACGTCGTCGCTGCTGATTGTTCCGCGCTTTTCCAGCAGATTTATAAGTTCGACAACGAGAAGAAAGGCGTTCACGCCATATCGTTCGGCTTTGAGCTCGAACTCGCCTCGAGCCAATCTCTCCGCGTCTCCTTCAGCCCGTTTGTCCATCTCGGCGTCCTCTCCTATGGCGACAAGCTGTGAACGCTTAGCACGAATGGTTTAATCCTTCGAACTGGCCGCACCTTTCGCCAGTTGCCGATTGCCGGAGCTTGGCACCGTGTCGCCGGCGGCAGGGCACGGCTTCAGCCAAGGATGAGACCTGCCAATAGAACGGTAAGGATAAGGGACAGCACGACGGCAAGCAGCCCGCATGCCTCCAAGGTGTTGGTTTGCCAAACTTTCGTCGGGCGCCTCCGGTTTGAATTCCCGTTTCGCGAAACAAACTTCATCGGGCACCAGATTGGACGCGGAGCCGGCTTGAATTTGTGTAAGCGCTCGTCTTCATCTGTCCGGAACGGCAGATGCGCCGCGGCATCTCCACGGAACTCCGAAGCACTGCCTGCGCGGCGCCGGCCTGCTTTTCATCGACGCGGGCCATCACCAGAACGACACCCTCTGCGATCTTCGGCTTGCCCGGCTTCTGGGCAAAATTGGCGAAGGTTCCGAGAAGCCCGCCGCCAAAGCCGCCCCACGCCGCACCGACCAGAGCCATGCCGGTCATCCCCGCGGGATCAATGCCCTGAGCTCCAAAAGCGCTAAAACCGGCCAGCAGACCAGCCGTTGCGCCAAGTGCGGCCCCTGCGCCCGCACCTCGCCAGAGAGCGCTCATCTCATCGTCGTAATATCCAGCAACGCTGATCGGTTCATCGTTGTCATTGTAAGATCCGACCACGCTGATCTGCCGGCGACGAATCCCGCCGGCCTGAAGCCTGGCAACAGCACGTGCTGCCTGGGCATGGGAATCGAATAGTCGGCTGATCGTTTGCATTTGCGTCCAAACCCGACGCTCGTTCGGAGCGTCGGGCTTCTCCTCTCTGGCTTGAACTCTTCCGCCCAGACGCATCTTGGTCGCGCCAAAGCTCACTACAACGTGAGCCAGCCGGCTGCGTTCCTCAGCCGGGGCTTCGGTCCATTCCTGGAGCGTCTTGCTTGGGACCTAAGTCTGACCAGCTTGGGTGTGCTGAGGCCATGCCGACCGGGCCGCCGGCTCGAAGAGAGGGCTCAGATGCTATCGCAGACCCAAAAAGCTCAAAATAGCGATTACGATCACGATGGCGCCGACCAGCCAGATAATGTTGTTCATGATTGCACTCCTTCGCCTCCGGGCTGGGCGCACGCCGGGGCGAAGCCCGCCACGCAAGTAGAACATTAGATACGGCTAAAGGTTCCTCGCGGGCCTCGCTGTCGAAAGAGCCCACCGCACCAGTCGGCACGGCGGGCGACGCAGAGTTCACCCCGGTGGTGGGGCAGCAGACGGCGTTGCGTCCAAGGCTCAGCTGATGCTTCTGGACCAGTTATCTACCTGGCGCTCTGCCTCTTCCTTGGCGATGCCATATCGCTCCTGGATACGCCCCAAGAGCTGGTCTCGGTTGCCCTCGATCCGATCAAGATCATCGTCGGTGAGGTCACCCCACTGCTCCTTCGCCTTGCCCTTGAACTGCGTCCATTTTCCCTTGATTTGATCCCAGTTCATATGTTCCTCCTTTGCTTCCTGGGCCCGCACTGAAGCGGAGCGCGGACCGATCGGCATTTCAATGTCGGTGACGAATGAAGATCAGCGGCCGCTAAAAGTTCCGGTGCCGGCGCAAAAAGCCCGCCGTGCCCGTGCCGGACTGCGAACTGATGTTGATGATGCCCGGAGCTTGATGCTCTCTCGCAGCGCCATCCTATCCCGTTGAAGTCGCCGAGCTTCTCGCTGGCTGGCTTTGCCTGGCAAGCCTCGAAAGGCTACCCAGCAGCATTGTTCTGTCCTTGCCGATCATCAGCACGCCGCTGTCGGGCGCCAACAGTGCCGAGAACGGCAGCATCGCCGCGCCGATCGGCGAGGCCTCGGGGCCGAATTGTCCCGAGACGATTTCCGGCGCCACGATGCCGATGGCGCTGATCCTGTTGAACTGGGTCTGCACCTTTGCCAACAGCTCGAGATGGATCGGCCGCGGCAGGATGCTGTCGAGGACGATCGCCTCGATGTCGATGACGGAGGTGATGGCGATGATCGCCTCGACCAGCGCATTGGCGCAATCGTCGATCCATTCGGACAGCGGCTCGCGCGCCCCTGGCGGCAAGGGGTCGAGTTCGCGCACGCGATTGATTTCGATGCCGCGCGATTTGAGATGATTGACCAGCACATAGATCGAAGCGCGATGCAGCAGGCTCTGGTAGCGCGCCGGCTTGGCCGCCACCGAATCGAGGCTTGAAGGCGAGACCGGCAAAGGACCGAGCGCGGCGCTGTTGCCGTGCGGCCCGGTGTGGACCTTGCCGCCTTGCACCAGTCCGCCGCCGACAAAGGTGTCGATCGAAATATGCATGAAGTCGCGGAACCGCGCGCCAGTCCCCTGGATGAGCTCGGCCAGTGCGGCCGATGACGCGTCGTTTTCCACGAAGACCGGGGTCTTCGGCTTTGTGGCGAAGAAAGTCGTCAGATCGATTGCTTCCCACCGGCTACCGAGGTCGTCGGGAAAGCCGAGCTCCTCGCTCCAGCCGCCGAGGAAATATGGCGACGCGATGCCGACGCCGACGATGCTGGCATCGCCAAGCCCCTCGACCAGTTTGTCGAAATTGGCCAGCGACATGTTGCCGGCCTTGAGCACCATGTCGGGATCCGGGAAGCGATATTCGTGCGACTCGCGCGAGCGGACCTCGCCGGCGAAGTCGACCAGCACGGCTTCCAGCGCGCGCCGGCCGATCTTGATGCCTACGCTGTAGATACGCTCCGGTGCAAGTCGGTAGAGAGTGGATGGCGATCCCCGTTGTCCGAACCTTTTTCCCACTTGCTTTACGAATCCCGACGATTCCAGCCCGTCGACAATGGTGGCGACCGCGGCCGGCGTCAGATTTGCGGCGCGCGCCAGATCGGACTTGGATGCCTCTTTCAGGCGGCGGATGGCATCGAGCACGAAGCGCTCGTTATAATGCCGAACCTTGACCGAATTGCTGCCTTTTCCGGACAAAACCGGCGCCTCCCCATTTCATTGCCGCGGAACTGCTCTAGTCGCCTGCAGCTTTGAAGTTGCCGCAGTCGAGCGCTCCAGCTGCACCCGTGCGCGAAGCGACAGTGCCCTTCGGGGCCACGGAAGTCAATTTTCCAGTTGCGGCGCCGGCCCATTTAATATAGCAAATTGAAGAAACAGGACCAGGGAGGAAGGGTGCTGCACTTGGGCGCATTAGGCGAAGCCGATGCCATGGTGAAGAGCGACGTGGCGGTCCCCGTTGCCCTGGTTCAGGCGACAAAGGCCTTCGGCGGCACGATTGCCCTCAAGGACGCGTCCTTCGAATTGCGCTCAGGCGAGGTGCTGGCTCTGCTTGGCGAAAACGGTGCCGGCAAGAGCACCTGCGTGAAGCTGCTGGCCGGCGTGTACCTCCCTACCGGCGGCCATATCGAAGTCGACGGCAAGCCTGTGGTCTTCCATTCGCCGCACGATGCCCAGGCTGCCGGCATCTCGGTCATGCACCAGCACCCCGGTCTTTTCCCGGATCTTTCGGTGGCGGAAAACATCTATCTCGGCCATATGCCGCGCGATCGCTTCGGCGGCATCGACAACGCCGCCATGCTTGCCGGCGCGCGCAAGGTGCTGGCGACAGTCGGCCTCGACGTGCCGGCCGAAACCCGGCTCGGAACGTTGCGCACCTCCGAACAGCAACTGGTCGAGATCGCCCGCGCCCTGTCGCTCGACGCGCGGGTGCTGATCATGGACGAGCCGACGGCCGCCCTGTCGCAGCGCGAGGTCGAGCGGCTGTTCACCGTCGTCGCCGACCTGCGGCTGCATGGCGTGGCGATGATGTTCGTCGGCCATCGCATGGACGAGATCTTCCGCATCGCCGACCGCATCGCGGTGCTGCGCGACGGCCGCCTCATTGGCATCAAGCCGAAGGCCGAGCTTGGTCGCGCCGCCGCCATCGGCATGATGGTCGGCCGCGAAGTGACCGACCTCTATCCGGAACGAAACCACGCCACCGGCGCGCTGGTGCTGGAGGCGAGGGGGCTTTCGCATGCCGGCGGCTTTTCCAACATCGACCTCAAGCTCCACGCCGGAGAGGTGCTCGGGCTCGGCGGCCTGGTCGGCAGCGGCCGGACCGAGATCGCGCGCGTGCTGTTCGGCATCGACCAGCCGGATGCCGGCGAAATCCTGATCGACGGCGAGGCCGTGCACTTTGCATCGGCACGCGACGCCATGGATGCGCGCATCGCCTATGTCTCGGAAGATCGCATGGGCCAGAGCCTGGTGATGGACTTTTCGATCCTCGACAACGCGGTGCTGCCCGTGCTCGACAAGGCAGCTCGCTCCGGCTTCTACGGCACGGACCGCGCGATCGATCTGGTTTCGGACTGGCTGAAGCGGATGAAGCTTCGCTTTTCCGGCTACGGGCAGCCGGTAAAGGAACTGTCCGGCGGCAACCAGCAGAAGGTGGTGTTGGCCAAATGGCTGCGCACCGAGCCGCGCGTCCTCATCCTCGACGAGCCGACGCAAGGCATCGATGTCGGCACCAAGGCGGAAGTGCATGCGATGATCGCCGACCTTGCCGCACAGGGCATGGCTATCATCCTGATCTCCTCGGAAATGCCCGAGCTCATCGGCATGTGCGACCGCATCATCGTCCTGCGCGAAGGCCATCGGACGGCCGAATTTGACAGGGGCGAAGCCACCCAGGAAAAGGTGCTGGAAGCCGCGATGAAGGCCGACAAACGCGCCGACCCGGCAGCGCAGGCCGCCAGCGAAGAGAAAAGAAAAGGACCGCTCGACATACTGAAGCGGCGGGAGTTCGGCCTGCTCGCCGCGATGCTGGCGGTCGCCATCCCGGTCACCATTATCAATCCGCGCATGGTGAGTGCGGCAAACCTGACCGCCGTGTCGATGGATGCAGCCCTGCTGGTAGTTGCAGCACTCGCTCAGATGCTGGTGCTGATCACCCGCAACATCGACCTTTCGATCGCCGCGGTGATCGGCTTGTCGGCTTACATGGCGGCGAGCATGGTCCAGGCCTATCCAGGGCTCGACATCGGCATTGGCCTGATGACCGCATGCGCGGTCGGTGGTGTCGCTGGCCTGATCAACGGCCTTGTCGTTACCAGGGGAAAGATCCCGGCGATCGTCGTCACGCTGGCCTCGATGTCGATCTTCCGCGGCTTCAACTCGATCTGGGCAGCCGGCGACCAGATCAGCGCCGACGAAGTCACGCAAGCCTGGCTCGACATGACCGGCCTGAAGATCGCCGGCGTGCCGCTGATCGTCATTATCGCGATCGTCATCCTGTGCCTGGGTTATGTGCTGCTCTATCGCACCGCCATCGGACGCGAACTGTTTGCCGCCGGCTCCAATCCCGACGGCGCACGTCTTATCGGCATCCCCGTCGACCGGCGGATTCTGCTGGCCTTTGGCATGGCCGGCCTGCTCGGCGGCCTGTGCGGTGCGCTGTGGGCATCCCGCTATGCGACCATCGATGCCCGCGTCGCGCTCGGTTTCGAACTCACCGTGATCGCGTCGGCGGTGGTCGGCGGCGTCGCCATCCGCGGTGGTTCGGGCACGCTGCTCGGCATCATCCTCGGCGCGCTCACGCTGCTCGTCATCAAGAACGGGCTGACGCTGGTGCGCGTCGACCCGCTGTGGCTGCAGGGCGTCTACGGCCTGGTGATCCTGGTCGCCATCGGCATCGACACCTTCATCGTGCGGCGTGCCGAGCAGGCAAGACAGGCGAGGGCGCGGTGAGAAAGTTCCTCCGTTCGATCGACTTCTGGGATCTGCTGCTGGCGACCTCCTGCGTGGCCATCTTCCTCTACGCGGCGATCGTCGTGCCGAATTTCGTCTCCGGCTTCAATCTCTCGCAACTGGCCGCCAGCGCCTCGGAAAAGGCGCTGCTGATCCTGCCGATGACGCTGCTCATCATCACCCGCGAAATCGACCTGTCGATCGCCTCGGTGCTGGCGCTGACGTCCGTCGTCTTTGGCTTGCTGGTACAGGCCGGCGTGCCAACGCTTGCCGCAATCCCGCTGACGCTCGTCGCCGGCGGCCTGCTCGGCGCTTTCAACGGCTACCTGGTCTCGGGCCTTGGACTGCAGTCGCTGGTGGTGACGCTCGGCACGATGGCGCTCTATCGAGGTATTGGCTACATCCTGCTCGGCACCGGTTCGGTCAACATCCTGCCGCCCGCGGTCGTGGATTTCGGCATCAACAATCTGCCGGGCACCGAGATACCGTGGACCATCGTCCCCTTCCTGGCGCTGGCGCCGGTGTTTGCGGTCGTGCTGCAGAAGACGCCGACCGGCAAGCGCATCTACGCGCTCGGCGGCAGCCCCGAGGTGGCGCGCTATTCCGGCATAAACACGCGCCGGATGGTGCTGAACCTGTTCGTCGTCTCGGGCGTCGTCGCGGCGATAGCCGGCATCGTCTATACCGCGCGCCTTTCCAATGCCCGCGCCAACAATGCGCTCGGCATGGAGCTCGACGTCATCACCATCGTGCTGCTCGGCGGCGTCAGCGTCTTTGGCGGCAAGGGCCGCCTGACCGGCGTCATGCTGGCGTTGGTCCTGATCGCCATCATCCGTAACGTGCTGGCGCTGAACCAGATCGGCGGCGACGCGCAGGGCATGATCATTGGCCTGCTTCTGATCGGCTCGCTGCTGGTCGGCAATTACTGGCGCTCCACACAGGAGCTGCTCAGCAGATCCCGCGCAATGCGCGAGACAAAGGGGTGATCTCGGGCCCCTTCCTTTAAGCCCGAATTTTGACGGAGGAGTCACAATGAAAGCGTTTAGATTAGCCCTGCTCGCATCCGCGGTTCTGCTCGCGCCAACCTCGCTGGCCTTCAGCCAGGAATGCGCCAAGGAACCCGTAACGGTCGGTTTCCTGCCCAAGCTCGACACAGACCCCTACTTCAAAGTGGCTTTTGGAGGCGCACAAGAGGCAGCCAAGGAAATTGGCGGCACCGCTACCCAGGTCGCCCCATCGCAGGCGACCGCCGAGGCGCAAATCGAATTCATCAACAGCCTCGTGTCGCAGAAGGTCGGGGTCATCGCAATTGCCGGCAACGACGCCAATGCCGTCGCGCCGGCGCTGAAGCGCGCCGTTCAGCAGGGCGTCAGGGTGATTTCGTATGACTCCGATGTGGCCGCCGATGCCCGCGCGGCATTTGTCAATCAGGTCAAGGGCGACAGTCTCGCCGAGATGATGCTGGAAAGTGCATTCGCCCTCAGCGGCGGTGAAGGCGAATTCGCGATCCTGTCGTCGACGCCGACGGCGACCAACCAGAACGCCTGGATCGACTTCATGAAGGCGAAGATGGCTGCCGAGCCGAAGTTCTCCAAAATGAAGCTGGTGCAGGTGGCCTATGGCGAAGAAAGTGAACAGATCAACCAGCAGCAGGCGCTGGCGCTGGTCCAGGCGTTTCCCGATCTCAAGGTGATCATCGTCCCGGCAGGCATCGGCCTTCCGGCGGCCGCGCGTGCGCTCGAGGAGGCGGGCATGATCGGCAAGGTCAAGCTGACCGGCCTCGCGCCGGCTACTCTGATCTCGAAATACATCAAGGACGGGGCGGCCCAGGATATCTGGTGGAACGTCACCGATCTTGGCTATCTTACCTACCAGACGGCCCAGGCGCTTGCGCAGTGCAAGATCACCGGAAAGGAGGGTGAGAAGTTCACGGCAGGCAGGCTCGGCGAATACACGATTGGCGCCGGCGGCGAACTGATCCTTGGTCCAGCCAAGATCGTGACCCCCGAAAATCTGGCCGAGTTCAAGTTCTGATCCTTTGGAGTTCGACCTCCGCGGGGCCGCCGGCCCACCCGGCGCCCTTCCTAAACCTCTCGAATGAAAACAGTGCGGGGGCGGCAATGAAGATATTGCTTGCGGGCGAAACCTTTGCGGCGACGACGTCGGTCGCCGTCGGTAGCGATGTGCTTACAAGTGCGACCTCGACAAATGGCGCGACGGCCTTCAATGCCGCGCTGGCCACTGAGGGCATCGCCGTCACGCAGATCGGCGGTGAGCGTTGCAGCGCGGAGTTTCCCTATGACCTCGATGGGCTCGCCCAATATCAGGCGGTGGTGATCTCCGACGTCGGCGCCCTGACATTGCTGGTGACGCCGGATGCCCGCGCCGGGCGTGTCGGCGTCAACCGCCTCGATCTGCTCAAGGCCTATGTCGAAGGTGGCGGCGGGCTGATGCTAGCCGGCGGCTATATGGGCTTTCAGGGCATGTTCGGGACGGCGCGGTTCCACGACACCCCGGTCGAGGACGTTCTGCCGGTCCGTTGCCTACCCTACTGCGACGGCATGGAGGTGCCGCAAGGCCTGCAGGCCTCCATCCTGCAGCCGTCACATCCGATTTTTTCCGGGGTGGAGGGGCCTTTGCCGCCGATCCTCGGCGTGAACAAGCTGGAATTCAGGCGCGACGGTTCATCCCGGCTTCTGGCGACCTGCCACCACCGCGGCACCGACTGGCCGCTCCTTGCCGTCGGCAGCCACGGCCGCGGCCGCACGATTGCCTGGGCAACCGATATCGGCCCGCATTGGCTCTCGCAGGATTTTCTCGCATGGCCGTTCTACGGAAAACTGACGGCGAACATGGTCCGTTGGCTCGCCGGCAATGAATGAGAAAGCCGGACACCAGGTTTGACCACTGCAGTCCGCCTGCCGCTGCCTCCGATGCCGCGCGAGGCGCCGGTGACCAGCACCACCTTGCCGGCCAGGTCGAATTTCGGCGTGAACTCATTTGTCATGCAATTCCACCTTGTTCTTCAAATCGGACCGGCTGCCGTGTCGAACCGAATAGGCTCGCGTGAATTCGGCGCCCAGCAGAAATATCTCGGCCGAATAATAGACCCACAACAGCACGACGAGCAGGGCGCCGGCCGCGCCGTACGACGATGCGAAAGCGCTGGTTCCGATATACCAGCCAATCAGCGACTTGCCGATGGTGAACAGAAACCCGGTGACGACGGCGCCAAGGCCGACATCGCGCCATTGCAGACTGCGGTCGGGCAGCACCTTGTAGATCGCGGCAAACAGCAGCGCGATCAGGGCAAACGAGACAATCCCGTTGACCGCGCTCAGGATGATGGTGCCGAACGGCAGATAGGCGTTGATGACGTCTCCGAGCGCCGAAATCGCGGCGCTTACAACCAAGGACACCAGGAGCAGGAAACCGAGAGCGGCGACCAGGCCCAGGCTTGCAATGCGTGCCCGCACCAGCCGTGAGATCGTTGCTGCCCTCGGTTTGACTTTCCAGATTTCGTTCAGCGCCAGCTGCATTTCGCCGAACACGCCGGATGCGGCGACGAACAGCGTGACCAGCCCCAGAATGCTGGCAAGGGTTCCCGCTTCCTTCTGCGAAGCGTTTTCGATCGTCGCCTGCAGCAGCTCGGCACTTTGCGGTCCCATCAGGCCGGCGATCTGTGCCGAAAGGGCGAGTTGTGCCGCCTCGTGCCCGAAGGCCATGCCGGCGATAGCGACGACGATCAGCAGGATCGGCGCAAGCGAGGTCGTGGCATAAAAAGCTATCGCCGCCCCATGGCTCAGCGCATTGTCATCGATGAAGCCGAGGACGCTCTGCTTGAGGAGCCTCCAGCTCTCTGCTGCCAAATTCCACATGTGGGCCTCGCATGCTGTCAACAAACAAGTAGCGGCGGCGCAGCGCTGGGCGAGGGAGGGGCGCGAAGATCGCAACGGAGCGGCACGACAGGCCACGACAAGAACACCTCTTGCCCGAACACTTGCCAAGCGCCGGCCATCATGATGCCATGGCGCTGTGGAAGATTGCACGCTGGGTTGGGGTGGGCGATGTTGTTTCCAGGTGCAACAGGGCGCATAGGCGTGGCGTTTGCCGCGCTGCTTTTGTGCGCGCTGGTTCCTGCTCGGGGCGAGGAGCCGAAGGCGCTAAAAGGCGTCGCGCTCGTCATCGGGCAGTCCGACTATGAGCATGTCGGCAAGCTGCCCAATCCGGAAAACGACGCCCGCGCCATCGAGGAGATGTTCGACAGGCTCGGCTTCGAAACCGATGTCGCCGTCAATCGCGACGCGCGCAAATTGCGGCGCGACCTCGAAGGCTTCGTCGACGATGCCGAGGGTGCCGACGTCGCCATTATCTACTATTCCGGCCACGGCATCGAAGCCGGTGGCGAGAATTTCCTGGTGCCCGTCGATGCCGACATTGCGGCGCTCGAGGATGCCGGCGAGAAGCTGGTCCCGCTGTCGTCGATCGTGGCCGAACTGAAGGCCAAGGTGCCGGTCACCATCGTGCTGCTCGATGCCTGCCGCAACGACCCGTTTCCGCCGGGCACGCTTTTGAAACTCAAGCCGGGTGAAGCGGGCAAGCCGATCGGCGCCGGCGGCCTCGGCGAAACGCGCAGCGTCGTGGCGCTGAACGACAGCGCGCCGGCCAAGGGTTCGGCTGGCGACAGCGGTTCTGCCGACGACAGCCTGGGCCAGGTCATCGGCTTTGCCGCCGAGCCCGGCAAGGTGGCGCTCGACGGTCCCGCCGACGGCAACAGCCCCTACGCGGCAGCCATATTGCGTCACATCGACACGATGGGCGGCGAGGAATTCGGCACCGTGCTGCGCATGGTCGGCGAGGAGGTCTATCTCAAGACCGGCGGCCGGCAGCTGCCATGGGTCAATGAGAGCCTGCGCCGGCTGCTCTATTTCGGCACGCCCGCCGAGGTGCCGAAAGGCGAGGAAGGCGAGATCCTCTCAGAGCGCCGCCGGTTGCTGCTGACGATTTCGACGCTGCCCGACCCGCAACGCCGCCAGATCGAGACGATTGCCCGCGACGGCGGCGTACCGATGGACGCGCTCTACGCCATGCTGAAGACGCTGGGCACCGAGACACCCAGGGATGCGGCCGAGCTCGACAAATTGCTGCGCGGCCAGACCGAGCGGCTGAAACAGGTACTGGCCGAGCAGGCGACACTGAAGAGCCAGGATCCGGAAATCGTCCGGCTTTCAAAACTGGCCGAACAAGCGGTGCAGGAAGGCGCGCTCGAAGCAGCGCAGAAAATCCATGAGCAGGCCAAGGCCCGCGTTGGCGAACTGTCGAAAACCGTCGACCAGGCCGAGGCCGATCTCAAGGCGCGTCGTTTCGAGTTTGCCGAGGTTTTCGGCGACAGCGCCAAAACCTACGAAATCTCCTTCAGCTATCAGGCGGCAGCCCAGGACTATGCCAAGGCCTATGAGCAGGTCGAGAAATGGGACGACCATGAAGCCTGGTTCTACAAGGCAGCCGAGGCCCAGGCGCTCTCCGCGCATGGTTCTTTCTCGGGCGACAACGCCTTTCTGGTGCAGGCGGTCGCTGCCTATGAAAAGGCGCTGACCTATGTGTCGCGCGAAAACAGCCCGCGGCAATGGGCGGCCATGCAAAACAATCTCGCCACCACACTGTCGACGCTGGGCGAGCGCGAGGCCGGCCGCGAAGACCTCGACAAAGCGGCAGCCGCCTTCGATCAGGCGCTGAGCGTCTACACGCGCGACGCCAATCCGGACGACTGGGCCTCGACGCTAGGCAATCTCGGCACCGTCTATTGGCGGCTCGGCCAGCGCGAGAACGGCACGACGTTGCTCGACAATGCCGTTGCTTCGTTCCGCGCGGCGCTCGAGGTGCAAGTGTCGAAAAAGCTGCCGCTCGAATGGGCGGCGACTGAGAATAATCTCGGCATCGTGCTCTCCGAACTGGGTGAGCGCCAAGCCACCAGCGACAGCTTTCGCGCCGCCATCGAAGCGCATCGCGCCGCGCTGACCGAATACCGCAGGGAGCGCGTGCCGCTCGACTGGGCGTTGAGCCAGGTCAATCTCGGCGCGGCCTTGTTCCGCCTCGGCGAGCGTGAACAAGACGTACCGACGCTTGAGCAGGCCGTTGCCGCCTATCAGGCGGCGACGGAGGAAATGACGCGCGAGCGCGCGCCGGCGCAATGGGCGACGATCCAGAACAATTTGAGTTCGGCGCTGGAATCGATCGGCCAGATCAATGGCGACATTGCTACGCTGCAACGCGCTCGGAAGGCGGCAGAGGCCGCACTGACGGTGTGGACGCGCGAGCACGCGCCGGCGAACTGGGCAAACGGCCAGTTGACGCTTGGCAATGCCTTGCAGCGCCTCGGCGCCAGGCAGGACGGCGATGACGCACTGCTCAAGGCGGTCGCTGCCTATGAGGCCGCACTTTCTGAATATCCGCGCGAAAAGCTGCCGCTCGACTGGGCTTCGTTGAACCAGAATCTGGGCTCGGTCTATGCGACGCTTGGCGATCGGGACACCGGCATCGACTATCTCCGGAAGTCGGCGTCCGCCTATCGCGAGGCCTCGCAGGTCTATACCGTCGCCGCCGCGCCGCTCGAATTCGCCTCAATAGAGCACAGTCTCGGCAACACGCTGTCGACCTGGGGCGACCGTGCTCGCGACAAAGCGGTCCTTGAAGAAGCGGTCGCCGCCTATGATGCAGCGCTCACCGTGCGAACCAAGGAGAGCGCCCCGAAGGACTGGGCGAAGACGCAGTACCGGCTGGGCGCAGCACTTTCCATGCTCGGCAAGGCCGATGGCGGTTCGGACGAGGCGCTCCAGCGCTCGGCGGTGGCCTATCGCGCGGCGCTCGAAGTGCAGAGCCGTGACAGCGACCCCGACGCTTGGGCGGCAACGCAATGGGGTCTCGGCCATGTGCTCCTGGTTCTGGGCGACCGCACGCAGGACGGCGAAGCGTTCAACCAGTCGGCGACGGCGCTTGAAGCGGCGCTGCCCTTCTACGATCTCGCCACGGTGCCGGAAGATCACGCCCAGCTGCAGAACGAACTCGGCAGCGCCTATTACTACCTTGCCGGCAGCGCCAATGACCCGTCGCTCTACCAGAAGGCGGCGGCCGCGCATGAAAAGGCACTGGCCGTCTATGCCACGCTGCCCGACCGCTCGCTCTGGGCTTCGGTCGAAGGCGACCTCGGCAATGCCCGCATGATGCAGGCAAACGCCAGTTCCGACCCGGACGCCATGGCCAAGTCTGTCCAGGCCTATGAGGCGGCACTGACGGTGATAAGCCGCGACAGGGATGCCGACGAATGGCTGCGCAACCAAACCAATCTGGCCAGCGCGCTTTCGACGCTGGGCTACTGGCGCGACGACGTTGCCCTGCTGAAGCGTTCGGCCGGCATCTATCGTTCGATCCAGAGCGTGCGCACGCGCGACCGCGCCCCCGAACGTTGGGCCAGCACGCAGGCAAGCCTGGCCAATGTGCTTGGCATGATCGGCGCGAAAGAGCCTTCGCCGGCTTTGTTCCACGAGGCGGTCGCCGTCTACCGAGCATTGGCAGACCAGGTCGACCGCGACCGCGACCCCGAGCGCTGGGCGAGCCTGCAAAACGAGATCGGCTATCAGCTGACGCTCGCCGGCCGCGCCGGAAACAACGTCGCCAAATTCGAGGAGGCGGTGCCGATCCTGCGCGAGGCCATCGCCGTGCAGAAGAAGATCGGTTCGGTGCCGGGCATCGCTTTCACCGAGGACAGCCTGTGCGACGTGCTTACCGATCTGGGTGCTGCTCGCAAGCAGAAGGCAATGGCCGAGGAAGCGATAGCCGCCTGCCAGCATGCGCTCGTCATCTTTCGGGATGGCAAGATGGACGACCTTGCCGCCGGCTCCGCAAAGAACCTTGCCGAGGCACAAGCCTTGCTGGCCGAATTGCAATAGCGCACAGGAAAAGGTGGCCGCGGCCGGTTTCGATTGGCAAAGGGTTGCCGTTCCCTGCTATTCCCGCTTCAAATCAAAAAAGCAGTGGACGTTTCCAGCATGACCAATGTCGCCTTGACCGGGCTTGCCCGGGATCTTGCCAAGCGCGCGGCGGAAGGCCGCCCGGTGCGCATCGGTGTCATCGGGTCGGGCGAGATGGGCACCGACCTGGTGACGCAAGGCATGCTGATGCCGGGCATTTCGGTTTGCGCGATTTCGACCCGCCGGCCGCATACGGCGCGTGACGCCATCCGCATCGCCTATGGCGACGAGGCAATGGCAGCCGAAGCGGACAGCGCTTCGAAGGTCAGCCAAGCGATCGAGAGCGGCAAGATCGCAATCACCTCGAACGAGATGCTGGTCACCAATCCGCTCATCGATGTTGTCATCGATGCCACCGGCAAGCCCGGCGTCGCCGCCGATTTCGACCTGATGGCGATGCAGCACGGCAAGCATCTGGTGATGATGAATGTCGAGGCCGACGTCACTATTGGCTGCTACCTCAAGCAGCAGGCCGACCGGCTCGGCGTCGTCTATTCGGTCGGTGCCGGCGACGAACCGTCGAGCTGCATGGAGCTGATCGAGTTCGCCTCGGCGCTCGGCTACACCATCGTCTCCGCCGGCAAGGGCAAGAACAACCCTCTCAACCACGACGCCGTTCCCGACGACTACCGCGAGGAAGCGCTGCGCCGCAACATGAATCCGCGCATGCTGGTCGAGTTCGTCGACGGCTCGAAAACCATGGTCGAGATGTGCGCCATTGCCAACGCCACTGGGCTGGTGCCCGACGTTCCCGGCATGCACGGCCCCAAGGTCGACCGCGACGAGCTGGTCAAGGTGCTGATCCCGCGCGAGCAGGGCGGCATCCTGTCGAAGAAGGGCGTCGTCGACTACACCGTCGGCAAGGGCGTGGCGCCCGGCGTCTTTGTCATCGTCGAGGCGACGCATCCGCGCATCATCGAGCGCATGGACGATCTGCATATTGGCCACGGCCCCTATTACAGCTTCTTCAGGCCCTACCATCTGACCTCGCTGGAAGTGCCGCTGACGGCCGCCCGTATCGCGCTTTACGGCAGGCCCGACATGGTGCCGCTGCCGAGGCCGGTGGCCGAGGTCTGCGCCGTGGCCAAGCGCGATCTGGCGGCAGGCGAGACGTTCGACGCGATCGGCGAGACCTGCTACCGCTCCTGGACCATGACGGTCGAGGAGGCTCGCGCCCACCACGCCGTGCCCGTCGGTCTGCTCGAAGGCGGCAAGGTGCTGAAACCGGTGAGGAAAGGCGAATTGCTCACCGCCGACAATGCCGCGCCCGACCCGACGACCAGGCTATTCGCCTTGCGCCGGCTGCAGGACGAAATGCTGTATGGGGCGGGGTAGGTGCGGTGCAGAAACTTTGACGTCGGCGCGAAGGAGCGCTGCGTAGCGGCTTTTCTACAGGCGGCTATTGCCGCTGAAACGCACGGCAGACCATCGCCGCCGACCGGCTCCCCCAAAAGCCCTACTTCCCCAGCTCTATCGACCGCAGCCGCGCCGCTTCCACCGCCTCGGTGAGCAGGCGTGTCAGCCGGTCCTCGCCCATCAGTACTGCAAGGGCCGCAGCCGTGGTGCCGTTGGGGCTGGTCACCTGCTGCCTGAGCACGCCGGGCTCCTCGCCGCTTTCGGCGGCCAGCGATGCGGCGCCGTAGACCGTCTGCATGGCCAAGAGCTTGGCAGTCCTGGTCGGCAGGCCAGCCTCCCCGGCGGCCACGGTCAGCGCTTCGATGAAATGGAAGATATAGGCTGGACCGGATCCGGAGACTGCCGTCACCGCATCCATCAGGCCCTCGTCATCGATATCGGCCACTTGCCCGCTTGCCGAAAGCAGGTCGGCGACAAGGCGTTTGGTGTCCTCGGAAACCAGCCTGTTGGAAAACACCACCATCATGCCCTTGCCGATAGCCGCCGGCGTGTTGGGCATGCAGCGCACGATCGGCGCGCGGTCGCCGAGAATGCCTTCGAACGTGGCGACCGGCGTCCCGGCGGCGATGCTGAGGAAAGTGGTTCGGCCATCGTTGAAGCGGATGTAGCCAGCCGTCACGTCGCGGATCACCTGTGGCTTGACCGCAAGGACGACGAGGGCCGGCACGGCGTCCGCCGGGATGACGCCGGCATCCGCGGCAGCAGCGCAGCCCAGTGCTTCGGCACGCTTGCGCAACTCGGCATTGGGCTCGACCACGAACACCGCAGCCGGAGCCAGCTTGCCGGCTTTCAGCCAGCCCGAGAGCATGGCGTAGCCCATATTGCCGCAACCGGCGAGAACAAGCCTGATCGTCATCGAAGCTCTCCATTCGAAAGGTTGGCTTTGCCATAGACGTTCATGGGCGGACGGGGAAGCCCCTCTCGGACCTTGATCAGGGGCCGGGTTATGTCGCCGCTTTCGCCGCCTGATCGGGCTCGGTCAGTCATGACCCGATCACTCTGGACGGCCAGGTTCGGCCCATCCCAGACTAAAAACAGGGATTGCAGACGAGGTGGGAGCGATAGCCTGGATTCTCCAACAGCGCACCAAAGCCGACAAGAAATCCTCCCCAACCAAGCACAACTGCCACGGCAACGACGCCGACTCCCATAGCCATCTTGCAAGCCGCCACGGCCCCTGAAGAAAAGCGCCATGGGCGTATCAAAGCAAGGATTGCGGTCCCTGCCAGCAGACTAAGCACCGGAACTCCGAAGAGCACAGCGTGCATCTCCAGCATCAGCGCAAACGGAGTGTCTGGCGTTATCATACGGATAGCCTCCCCCGAATTCTGACGGTGTTCAAGATGGCGACTTCATGAACAATGGAACGTCTGCCTCCAACCCTAACCGACATCCCGCCATTTTTCGAGTGATCGACCAATCGCGGGCGACGAACTCGATGGCATTGTCTTAAGGCGGGAAACGAGGTCTCTCAGCCGACCAAATTAACCTTTTATTTCCTATGCCTGTTTAGCATCGCTTAACCAGTGGGCGGTCGCTACGTCCCAGCCCTAGGGGAAAGCTCCAGGAACCATGGCTTACAGGGATAATCGTCAACACCGGAGGAACGAGCTGTCCTTGCTGTCGCTCGTCGAGGCAGTGCGCGACGAGGACGAAGCATCGCTGGTTTCGCTAGAGGACCGTGCAGGCGCGTCATGGCGCGAGGATGCCGCCACACGGCATCGTCTCGCCCGGTCGCGCCGCGAGGCGCGTGCCAGTCCGATCCTGTTGGCAGCCGCCGGCACAAGCCAGCTCCATCCTGATGGGCCGGAGGCCGCCACCATACTGACGGAAGAGCCTGCAGCTGCCGATGTATTGTTCGACCCCGCTGGCTCCGTTGGCGGCCGCGATGCCGGTCCCGCTGAGGACAAAGCGTACCGGGCAGCGCGTCGGGGTCCGATCGGTACCGTGTTGTCAGCGCTGCGCAGGCTCATGCCCGGCAGAGCGCCGGAGGAGATGGCGTCCGGCGAGACTTCCGCCGCGACAAATTCCGGCGCAGCGATGCCGCCTGCCTTCGATCTACAGCCGCTCTATGCCGGACAGCCACCTTATCCGCAGCAACCCACGCCGCAGCATTCGGCCTATACTCAGGCCTGGTCGAAGGAGGCAAATCAGGTTTCGGAAGCCGCCGATCAGCAAAGCCAGATCGAGGAAATCCGTGCCAGCCTGCGTGAATTCCGCGAAGCGGTTCGCGAGCTCACCGAAAACCGCACGCGCCGCTATTTCTAAGCGTCGAATAAAACATGCCGGTTTCGAGTTAGCGGCATGGGACGGCGCATTGACGGGATTGCCCGGCTCGATTTTCGTGAAAATGCCGCGCTGCATGTCCGCCCGGCTGCGCATGGTTCTGGGCAACGACATGCATAAAAGGTATCTGGAGTACGCCGCGGGATGCTTTAACGCGGCAGGCTTAGGCGATCGGGCGTCGAGGGTGGTTCATGGCTGAGTTGATTGACGGAAAAAGCGTCGCCGAAGACGTGGTGCGGCGGGTCAAGGCCCTGGTCGCCGAACTGGCGGAAAAGGGCGGACGGCAGCCCGGCCTCGCGGTGGTCATCGTCGGCGAGGATCCGGCGAGCCAGGTCTATGTCGCCTCCAAATCCCGCACCGCCAAGGAATGCGGCTTCCATTCGGTTCAGCACACGCTGCCGGCCGAGACCTCCGAGCCGGACCTGTTGAAGATCATCGGCCAGCTCAACGCCGATCCGGCCATCAACGGCATCCTGGTGCAGCTTCCGCTTCCCGGCCATATCGATGCCGGCAAAGTCATCCAGACCATCGCGCCGGAGAAGGATGTCGACGGCTTCCACTTCATCAATGTCGGCAAGCTCGGCACCGGCGAGTTCGAGACCGCCTTCGTGCCTTGCACGCCGGCCGGCTCGATGCTGCTGATCGAACGGGTGCGCGGCAAGGATCTGTCCGGCCTCAATGCGGTCGTCGTCGGGCGCTCGAACATCGTCGGCAAACCGATGGCGAATCTACTGCTTGCCGCCAACTGCACGGTCACCATCGCACACAGCCGCACCAGGGACCTGCCGGCGCTTGCCCGCACCGCCGATATTCTGGTCGCAGCCGTCGGCCGGCCTGAAATGGTCCGCGGCGACTGGGTCAAGCCTGGCGCCACCGTCATCGACGTCGGCATTAACCGCATCGCCGCACCTGAAAAGGGTGAAGGCAAGGCCCGCCTCGTCGGCGATGTCGAGTTTGCCGAAGCAGCGAAGGCGGCCGGCGCCATCACGCCGGTGCCTGGCGGCGTCGGGCCGATGACCATTGCCATGCTGATGGCCAACACGCTAGCTTCCGCCTACCTCGCAGCCGGGTTGAAACGGCCTTCCTTCTGACCAGAGAGCAGCGTCCTTGCCGAACCTCACTGTTCCCCTAGAACGGCCGGTCACCAATGATCCCGTTCAGGGCGGCCGGCAGTTCGGGTTTCTGCTGGTCGACAAGTTCTCCATGTTCTCGCTGGCCGCGGCAATCGACACGTTCCGGTCGGCGAACCGGCTGCTCGGCCGCGATTTCTATGGCTGGACGACGGTGTCGGCCGACGGCGATGCCGTCATGGCTTCCAACGGCCTGCCGCTCAAGATCGACTACGCCGTTGTCGATCTGCCGCCGGTCGATATCCTTTTCGTCTCGGTCGGGCTGACGACGGAATTTCCCGGCAAGAGCAAGGTGCTGGCGGCGCTGCGCAGCTGGGGCCGGCGCGGCAATGCGCTCGGCGCGCTTTCGGTCGGCTCCTATTTGCTTGCCGAAGCAGGCCAGCTCGATGGCTATCGCTGCACCATCCATTGGGAAAACCGCGCCGGGTTCCTCGAACGCTTTCCGGACATCAACTGCACCGGCAACGTCTTCGAGATCGACCGCAAGCGCTACACCTGCGCCGGCGGCACCACCTCGATCGACCTGATGCTGGAAATCGTGCGCGGCGATTTCGGCTCGAGTCTCGCCAATGGCGTCGCCAACCAGTTCCAGCATGAGCGCATCCGCTCGGCCGGGGACCGCCAGCGCGTCGGCCCGGAACGCGACCTGACCGGCAAGTCGGAGAAGCTGCGCCGCATCGTCGAGCTGATGGCCGACCATCTCGACGAGCCGCTGTCGGCGGTGCAGCTCGCCAAGTCGGCGGGCCTGTCGGTGCGCCAGGTCGAGCGCCTGTTCCTGCGCCATCTCAGTGTGACGCCCGGGCGCTATTACATGCGGCTCAGGCTCGAGCGGGCGCGCGAATTGCTGCGCCAGACCAACATGCCGATCCTCGACGTGGCAATCGCCACCGGCTTCACCTCGCATTCCTATTTTGCCCAGAGCTACCGGCTGCAATTCGGCCGGCCGCCTTCCGAGGAACGCCGCACGACCTATTGAGGGTTTGGCAGAGAGGCGACGCAGCTTCGTACTCCGTCCGGGCTTGTGTCGCGACGCGGCGTCAAATAGCGTTCCGGCGCCGAGCGGCGGCGACTGACGGGGGAGATTTTTGATGGCGGGATTTGTGCGGAGCGTCGCTGCGGCGGCCCTGTTGCTCTGGACGACGGGGTTCGGTTTCGCCGCCGATCGCGTCATCGTCATTCTCGATGCCTCCGGCTCGATGTGGGCGCAGATCGACGGCAAGCCCAAGCTCGAAATCGCCCGTCAATCGCTGCGGAACGTGCTGCAATCGGTCCTGGCCGATGAGGAAATCGGCCTCATGGCCTATGGCCATCGCGAGAAGGCCAGTTGCGACGACATCGAACTCATCGTGCCGCCGCAGGCAGGCTCGGCAAGTGCGATCTCAGCCGCGGCCGACAGCTTGAAATTTCAGGGCAAGACGCCGCTGACCGCCGCTGTCAAGCAAGCGGCGGAAGCATTGAAATACACCGAGGACAAGGCGACGGTCGTTCTCATCACCGATGGCATCGAGACATGCAGCGGCGATCCCTGTGCGCTCGGCAAGGAGCTTGAGGCTGCCGGCATCGACTTCACCGTCGATGTCGTCGGCTTTGGCCTGACGGCTGCCGAAGGCAAGCAGGTCGCCTGCCTGGCCGATAACACCGGCGGCAAATATATCGAAGCATCGGATGAAAAGGCATTGCAGGACGCCCTCGTCGAGACCGTTGCGCCGCCGCCATCCGCTCCTGAACCGGCTGCCGCCCCGCAGACTGCTCCCCAGCCGGCGCCTGCCCAGCCGGCGGAGTCCAATTTCGTGCCCACCGTCGTGCTTGCCGAAGGTGGCGATCCCGTCACCGACGGCAATGCCTGGGAGATCTATAAGGCGAATTCCGACGGCACGCGCGGCGATCCCGTCGCCACTGAGTACGGTGCCTACAAGGTCAATCTGGAGGCGGGCGACTATATCGTCGTCGCGCGCGCCGGCGAGGCCAAAGCCGAACAGAAGATCAAGATCGAGCCTGGCCAGGTCGCCAAGCCGCTCTTCACGTTGAATGCCGGCACGCTGGTTATCCACCCGCGGCCAAGCGAAGGGGCGGACGTTGACGGCGGCGCGGCGGTCGTGATCGCCTATCCAGGCGTCGACACCCTGCCGACCTACTATGGCGACACGAAAGTCGTGCTGCCGGCCGGCGACGAGAAGGTGACCGTCACGATCGGCCAGGGCGTGGTTACCGAGACGGTCCCGCTTGCCGCCGGCAGGGTCATCGACAAGGATATCATCGTCGGCGTCGGGCATGTCGTCGCCAACGCCTACTATGCTGCCGGTGGCGACAAGGCCGAGGGTTCTGGCGTCGGCTTCAAGGTGTTCCAGGCGAAAAAGGACATCGGCGGGACCAGGCAGGAGGTGACCTATGCCTACGGCCCCGACAGCAAGTTCGATCTGCCGCCCGACGATTATGTAATGGTCGCGACCGTCGATCTCGCGGTGGCCGAGCAGCCGTTCAGTGTCAAAATTGGCGAACATCAGGATCTGAAGATCGCCATGAACGCCGGCGTGCTGGCGATCACCGCGCCAGGGGCCTCGAAGATCGAGATATTCGAGGCCAAGAAGAACATCGATGGAACCCGCAAGTCGGTCGGCTACGCCTATGACCAGAAGTATCAGGCCACCTTGTCGGTTGGCGACTACGCGGTGGTTTCGGAGAAGTCGGACAGCAGCTCGAAGGAAGGCGCGGTAACGGTCAGGGCCGGCGCGCGAGCCGAGCTGACGGTTCAATAGATCCAAGGGAGAGCGGCCACCAGCCGCTCTTCCTCATGGCCGAAAAAGTCACGCCACGCCGAAGGCGCTCGCGCCATGGTCGGCGCGGCCCACCATCTGCCGGAACCCGGCGAAGAGCTCCCGGCCGAAGCCGAATTCATTGCCTATGAGGTCGCTGTCCGCGGGCCGGCGCAGTGCGAAATCGCCGGCCGGCACCAGCACCTCGAGCGTTCCGGCCTCGGCGTCGAGCCTGATAATATCGCCGTCATGAATCCTGGCGATCGGCCCGTCCTCCGCCGCTTCCGGCGTCACGTGGATCGCCGCCGGCACCTTGCCGGAGGCACCCGACATGCGCCCGTCGGTAACCAGCGCCACATGCTGGCCGCGGTCCTGCAGGATGCCGAGCACGGTGGTCAGCCGGTGCAATTCCGGCATGCCGTTGGCCTTCGGGCCCTGGAACCGAATGACGGCGATGAAGTCGCCGGTCAGCGACCCCGCCTTGAACGCCTCGTTCAGCCCTTGCTGGCTGTCGAACACCCTGGCCGGTGCCTCGATGATGCGCCGCTCCGGCTTGACCGCCGATGTCTTGATGACGGCGTGGCCGAGATTGCCTGAAAGCACTTTCAGCCCGCCGCTCGGCTGGAACGCCTTCTTGAACGGCGCCAGCACCTTCTCGTCGCCGCTCTGGCGCGGCGAGGCCTCGCGCACGACGCCGCCATCGGCGCCGAGCTTGGCCTCGACCGCGTAGGGGCGCAGCCCTTCGCCCCACACCGTCTGCACATCCTCATGTAAAATGCCTGCGTCGAGCAGTTCGCGGATCAGGAAGCCGAGCCCGCCGGCGGCGTGGAAGTGGTTCACATCGGCAAGGCCGTTCGGATAGACCCGCGCCAGCAGCGGCACCGCTTCCGAGATGTCGGAAATATCCTGCCAGGTAATGGCGATGCCGGCCGCCGCCGCCATGGCGATCAAATGGATGGTGTGGTTGGTCGAACCGCCGGTGGCGTGCAGGCCGACGATACCGTTGACGATCGAGCGCTCATCGATCATCCGCCCGGCTGGCGTGTAGGCGTTGCCGAGCGCTGTGATCGCCAGCGCCCGCTTGGTCGCTTCCCTGGTCAGCGCGTCGCGCAGCGGCGTGCCCGGATTGACGAACGAGGCGCCAGGCGTGTGCAGGCCCATGATCTCCATCAGCATCTGGTTGGAATTGGCGGTGCCGTAGAAAGTGCAGGTTCCCGGCCCGTGATAGGATTTGGATTCGGCTTCGAGCAGTTCGGCCCGCCCCGCCTTGCCCTCGGCATAGAGCTGGCGGATCTTGGCCTTTTCGTCGTTCGGAATGCCGGTCGTCATCGGCCCGGCCGGGATGAAGACCGCCGGCAGATGACCAAAGGTCAGCGCCGCGATCACCAGCCCCGGCACGATCTTGTCGCAGACGCCGAGATAGACGGCGGCATCGAACATGTTGTGCGACAGGCCGATCGCCGCGGCCATGGCGATCACGTCGCGCGAGAACAGCGACAGCTCCATTCCGGGCTGGCCCTGGGTTACGCCGTCGCACATCGCGGGCACGCCGCCGGCCACCTGGGCGATGCCGCCGGCCTCGCGGGCCGCGTCCTTGATCAGTGCCGGAAACGTCTCGAAAGGCTGATGCGCCGACAGCATGTCGTTATAGGAGGTGATAATGCCGAGGTTCGGCACCCGGTCGCCGCCAAGCGCCACCTTTTCGGAAGGACTGCACACGGCAAAGCCATGGGCCAGGTTGCCGCAGGACAGCACGGCCCGGTTGGCGGTGCGGTTCGAGGCTTCGCCGATGCGGCCGAGATAAGCCTCGCGACCGGGCCTGGAGCGCTCACGGATGCGCTGGGTGATGGCTTCGATGTCGCGTCTTGCGGTCATGGCGGTCGGTCCTTTCAGGCGAGGTCCCGCAAACACCTTCCGGCTGTTGCCGGGACCTGCAGCCAAGTTGAGATCAGGGTGCCCAGAAAACCTCTACGGGCTTTTGAGTTGCATCGAGCACGGCGCGAATGGGCTTTCGTGTTCCAACTCCAAGCGCGGCCTCGAATGCGGTGCGTTTTTCCGCGCCCTCGATATGCAGCGCGATGAAGGCGGCATTGATGATCCGCGCCAGTGACAGCGTCAGCCGCGGCTCGCCGGCGCTTGCCGCGTGAACCGGAAGCACGATCCTTTGCGACGACGGATCGAGCAATCTTGCCAGGTTGTCGGCATCCGGAAAGAACGAGGCGGTGTGGCCATCAGTTCCCATGCCGAGCACAACAACATCGAGGGGCCAGGGCAGCACTTGCAGCGCCTCACTATCGGAGACCGCTGCGCCCGCGATAGTTGCCGCAGCGTGGTAGAGCGGCACGAAATTCGCGGCGGCGGCCGCGTTCTGCAGCAGGTTAGCGGCAACCAGACCGGCATTGGAGCGCGGCGACGAGGGCGGCACGAAGCGCTCGTCGACCAATGTTATCGTCACCTTTTCCCAGGCGATAGGAACGGTCGAAAGCGCCGCGAAGAATTTCGCCGGCGTCGTGCCGCCCGAGACTGCAAGCAGTGCCGTGCCGCGCTCGGCGATCGCCTTTGACAGGCGGCCGGCGACGTGGCCGGCAAGCGCTGTCGCCAACTCCTGGCGTCCGGCAAATTCGTGCCAGTTGTAGGCGCCGCCTAATTGCTCTCGTGCCATGTCCGCCCATCGCGTTCGATCAGCGCAATCGAGGCCGAGGGGCCCCATGTGCCTGCGGTGTAGCCTTGCGCCTCTTGCCTTCCGCTTTCCCAAGCGTCCTGGATCGGGTCGATCCATTTCCACGCAGCCTCGACCTCGTCGCGGCGCATGAACAGCGTCTGGTTGCCACGGATGACGTCCATGATCAGCCGCTCATAGGCATCGGGCGCGCGGCCGTCGAAGGATTGCGCAAAACTCATGTCGAGCGGGATCTGGCGCAGCCGCATGCCGCCCGGGCCCGGATCCTTGATCATGATGAACTGCTTGACGCCTTCGTCGGGCTGCAGCCTGATGACCAGTTGGTTGGCGGAGACCGGCCCGGCGCTCTCGCCGAAGATCGAATGCGGGATTGGCTTGAATTCGATAACGATCTCCGAAACGCGGGTCGCCAGCCGCTTGCCGGTGCGGAGGTAGAACGGCACGCTGGCCCAGCGCCAGTTGCCGATTTCGGCCTTGAGCGCAACGAAGGTCTCGGTGTTGCTGTTCTTGCCGAGTTCCTCGACATAGCCCTTCACCGGCCCGCCGGCCGAGGCGCCGGCACGGTATTGCCCACGCACCGTGTGCTTGGGCGCTTCGTTGCCGTTGATGCGTTTCAGCGCCCGCAGCACTTTCAGTTTTTCGTCACGGACGGCATCGGCGTCCATCGACGACGGCGCCTCCATGGCGACGAGGCAGAGCAGCTGCAGCATGTGGTTCTGTACCATGTCGCGCAACGCGCCAGCCTTGTCGTAATAGGTGACGCGGTCTTCCAGGCCGACCGTCTCGGCCACGGTGATCTGCACATGATCGACATTGGCGGAATTCCACAACGGCTCGTAGAGCGCGTTGGCGAAGCGCAGCGCCATCAAATTCTGCACCGTCTCCTTGCCGAGATAGTGGTCGATGCGGAAAATCTGGCTTTCATGGAAGTCGTCGCCGACCAGGTCGTTGAGCGCGCGCGCCGAAGCGAGATCGCGGCCGATCGGCTTTTCCAGCACGATCCGCGAATTCGGCGTGATCAGCCCGTGCTCCTTCAGCTTGTGCGAGATGTCGCCGAATAGCGCCGGCGCCACCGCCAGATAGAAAGCGCGGATGTGTTCGCTGTCGCCGATCGCCTTCTTCAGCCTGTCGAAGCCGGCACCTGTGGTTGCGTCGGCCGGGACATAGGAGAGCCGTGCGAGGAACGTTTTCAGTTCCGTGGCGTCGATATCTTCCGGTTTCACATGATCGGCAATCGCCTGCCTGGCGAAAGACTGGAATTCCTCATCGGTCATCTTCGAACGTGATGTGCCGATTATGCGCGTCGGCTCGGAAAACTGGTGGTCGCGCTGCCGGTGGTACAGTGACGGCAGAAGCTTGCGTTCCGACAGATCGCCGGTGCCGCCGAAAATGATAAAGTCGAAAGGGTCGACGGGGATGATCTGGCTGGTCATGGTCTGTCCGCTCTGACGCCGGTCGCGATAACGCGGCTGATATAATCTAATCGATTTAAACTTGCCAGTGTCATTGCGTCACATCCGCGTGTGCTCTTGACACCGGCTCTGGCCGGAGGCTTGTCGGCAAGCGATGCTTCCGGGAGCGTTCGCAGGTGCAGCATAGAGCGGGATCAAGGCGAAAGCCAAAGGAGAAATCGGCAATGGACACACATCTTTCGATGGCCATGGCCAAACGCGTCGTCGATCGTCTTCAACGATGAGTGAGAAAGGCATGCGCCTCCAAAACAAGGTCGCCATCATCACCGGCGCTGCCTCGGGCTTTGGCGAGGGCATGGCCAGGCGCTTTGCCGACGAGGGCGCGCGGGTCGTTGTCGCCGATCTGAACGCCAAGGACGCAGAGCGCGTCGCCGGCGAGATCGGCGAAAAGGCGATCTGGACCCAGACCGACGTCTCGCTGCGGTCCGAATTCGACGACATGGTCCATGCTGCAATGAGCGCCTTCGGTCGCATCGACATCATGGTCAACAATGCCGGTTACACCCATCGCAACGGTGACATGCTGGAAGTCGACGAAGCGACCTTCGACCTGATCACGTCAGTCAACATGAAGGCAATCTACAACGCAGCACTTGCCGTGGTGCCGGTCATGGAGCGGCAAGGCGGCGGCGTCATCCTGACGACGGCTTCCACGGCCGGTATCAGGCCGCGGCCCGGTCTCACCTGGTACAACGCATCGAAGGGCTGGGCGATCACCGCGACCAAATCGATGGCGGTGGAACTCGCGCCAAAGAACATCCGTGTCAACTGCCTGTGCCCGGTCGCCGGCGAGACCGGCATGCTTGAGAAATTCATGGGCGCCGACACCCCCGAGATCCGCGAGAAGTTCCGCGCATCGATCCCGCTCGGCCGGCTTTCGACGCCGCTTGACGTGGCCAATGCCGCGCTTTGGCTCGCATCGGATGAAGCAGCTTTCATCACCGGCGTGGCGCTGGAAGTCGACGGCGGCCGTTGCATTTGAACCCCTAGGCCATCCGGCGACAGGCGGCTGATGGCGAGCGATCCGAGCCGCGATCGCTCTGACTGTCCTACGCCCCGGTTTTGACGTAGCTCTTGTAGACCCAGCCGCGCTTGCCGTTGTAGACGATCTGGCACCACTGCTTGCAGCTCATCACTTGCACCGAGGTCTTGGCCGGCACGGTGAGAATGGCGGCCGCATTCTTCTTTGGGCCGGTGCGCATGGTGACGGATCTCAGGATGCGTCCGGTACCGGCAGTATTGGTTTTTCCGGATTTTGCCTTGGTGCTGTTGTCGTCTTCGCTCGCGGACTGCGTCGGCAGTTGCGGCTTGGGTGTGGGGATGGCAGCGGTCTGCGCACCGTCGGGCCCTGTGTTTTTCGTCGAGCTGCCGGGAGCCGCCACCTTGGCAAACAATGCCGCAGCGTCGGGTTTCGCTGCCGGGTCGGCGAATGCCACCGAAGCAGACGATTTATCGGCCGCCTGCTCGGTCTGGCTTGCCAGTTGGTCGGATGCTGCTGTGGCGGCGGCCGATGCCGTCTTTGGTCCCGTCCAGCGCGGATCGTTGGGAGCCAGCGCCGGTATCTCGGCTTCCGCCGCGGCCACCGCCGGGGAAACCGCGTCGGCCTTGCCCGTCGTCCGCGGCGCCGCAGCGACCTTGGCAGGCATGATCTTCGTCGTCTTGACCGGAATGGTTGGAACGGTCTGCTCAGGGCTCGCCGCCGCTTGTCGCTCATTTGCCGGCAATGCCAGCCACAGTGCCACCGCGGCAACGCCGAGCAGTGCGGCCGTGCCAAGCGCAGCGATCACGAGATGCGCGTTCGACCGGACTCCCTGCCAGAACGTCGGCCGCATATCATAACCGAATTGCATCGCAAGGCGCCGTCGTTCCGGCGCGCCGAAACTGAAGGGCTCTCTCACTCTTGCCACCTCCATTTGCGGGCCGATGTTCTTACGACCCATGCCGGAGAGCCGGCATTTCGATCGGCATCGTTCCCAAACCAAAAGCGGGCAGGCCCGCAAAATTCCCCGTTCAGCTGCCCACGAGCATCATCTTTCGCCCGCGATTGTGGCATCACTGCGCCCTTGGCGGGGATTCTGCGCCCTGGTTAAGGATTCTGCAACGCCTGGTTAAATCCTGTCCCGCAACGCGTACCAGTTGAGCGCAAGAAAGAGCAGTGGCGCGCGGAAACGCCGGCCGCCGGGGAAAGGCGGAATCTTCAAATCCTCGATCAGCTTCAGCCGGTCGCGGTTGCCGGCGACCGTCTCGGCATAAAGCTTGCCGAAAAAATTGGCCAGCATGACGCCGTGGCCGGAATAACCACCGACCGAGATCACATTGGGCATGACTTCGCGCACGAACGGCTTTCTCGGTACGGTGATGCCGACATAGCCGCCCCAGCCATGGGTGATCTCAATGTCCTTCAGTGCCGGATAGATCTCGGCGATCTGCCGGCGGATGTGGATGTGAATGTCCTTGGGATCGTTGACTGCGTAGATCTCGCGCCCGCCAAACAGCAGCCGCCCATCCTTCGATTTGCGGAAATAGCGCACGACGAAGCGCGAATCGTCGACCGCCTCGCCACCCGGCAACACTTTGGAATCGGCGCCCAGCGGTACCGTTGCGCCGATGAATGAGCCGATCGGCATGATATGCGAAGCACTCACCGGCTCGAGCGTGCCGCCATAGGCGTTGACCCCGATCAAGCACTTCCCGGCGATGATCGTGCCCTTCGGCGTCGTCACCCTCACTTTGCCGCCGCCGGAGGTGATGCCGGTCGACGGTGTCTGCTCGAAAAGCTTTGCGCCGGCCTGTGCCGCGACTTTTGCGGTGCCGATCACCAGCTTCAGCGGATGGATGTGGCCGGTGCCCGTGTCGCGGGTGCCGCCGAAATAATGCGTCGAGCCGAGCCGCTCGGCTGTCTCCGCGGCATCCATGAATGAGATGTGCGGATAGCCGAACCGGCTTGCCATGATCTCGGCATGCGCCTTGTAGTCGTCGACATAGCGCTTTTTGTGCGCCACCGACATTTGGCCGGGCATATAGTCGATCTCGATCTGGTGCACCGCGGCGAAGTCGAGGAGATGCGCCTTGGCCTCTTCGGCCAGGTCGAACAGCGCCTTGGCGCAGGAAAAGCCGTATTCCGCTTCCAGCTCCTCTGCCCAGGCCCGCTGTCCGGTGCCGAGCTGGCCGCCATTGCGGCCCGATGCGCCGTCACCGAAACGATGCGTTTCGATAAGCACGACATCCGCGCCTGACTTGGCGAGATGAGCCGCAGCCGACAGGCCGGTAAAGCCGCCGCCGACGATCACCACGTCGCATGTCCGGTCGCCGTCGAGCGCCGGATATTCGGGCCTTGGTCCGGCCGTGTCCTCGTACCAGGAGCGGCCGGGGGAGATTGGGGATTGGTAAGTCATGATGCTCGGCTAGGGCAGTAGGGCAGTAGGGCAGTAGGCCAGTAGGCAAGTATGGCGCTCGGGCCGTACGTCGGTATGGAAGTGTCGCGTTTAGTCGGTTCTTAATTAC